>JAAYUP010000389.1 GCA_012517635.1 Candidatus Atribacter alterifermentans | reverse complement strand
TACAGGATAGACGTTCATGCTGCTTTCGCAGCACCAGATGAGGATGAAAACTCAAGTGGTCTATCCTCTCAGTTTTTGTCTTTTACAATTTTTTTCATCTTACGCCGTAGGCTGCTATCCTGTTGTAGTTTACAGGATAGACAATCATTATGCCACATGAAGGCACTCAACTGAGTTATCAACAAACATGAAAGGGGATGAAATCCGATCAAAAACTTCACCGCACTCAGTCACGCAAGCCATGCTGTAAATGATATTTATTGGTTTGTCATACCTTCGGTACTTCCAGTCATTCTTGATGAGTTTCATCTTGGTTATAGCTGGGCAGGTGGAATCTTAACTTCCTTTCTTTTAACTATAGCTGTTTTTTCACTTCTTTTTGGACATTTTTCCGATCGTTTTTCCCGATATTCGATTATTAGTTTGGGTTTTATCTTAGCTTCAATAGGTTTCTTTTTGTCAGGATTGAGTCACACCGAAAGCACCTTAATTGTCACTCTCTTACTAGCTGCCGTTGGCGTAAGTACCTATCATCCTTCTATGTACGCAGCCGTCGATGAAAATGCCAAGATAAAAAAAGGGAAAATATATGGATTTTTTGAATTCTGGGGAGTCGTGGGAATTTTAGGAGTATTCTTTCTTTTCGGTTCACTTCTCCAAATGGTAGATTGGCGGGGAATTTTCTTTCTTACTGCTATTCCTGGAGTTTGGTTAGCTTTTCTCTTCATCCGAAGGCCAACTCCTAACCAAACCAATTCGAGGTCATCAGATCTAACCCAAAGGACGAAAACAACTCCCGGTTTTTCACTTAAAATCTTATCTCTCTTTTTTATTGGCCTATCACTTCGGATCCTTAGTATTACCGCTATTGTTAATTTTGCTCCAACTTACTTAGTTCGAGAATTTGATCTTCCCGTTGCGATCGCAAATTATGGAACTGGATTCATATTTCTCGGCGGTATGATTTTTACTCTTACCTTTGGTATTCTGTCTGATCATTACAATCATCTGATCATCTTACTATTTTTGTCGGGGATGATCCCACCGATAATTTTCTTTTTAGCTATTTCGCATCAACTTTTTATGGTCTATATTCTTCTTTTCCTTTTGGGGGGCTTTTGGTTAGGCTTTTCCCCCGTTCAAAACATTTATGTATCCACCCTCACCAGTTCAATAGGGAAGGGAATGGGATTTGGCTTCTTGATGGGTTTTATGACTCTGACCAATGCTTTTGGGCCAGGTCTGTTTGGAGTACTAGCCGATTTTACCAATCTTCGAACGGCAATTCTATGGTATACATTACCAGCCTTATCAGGATGGCTTCTCTTACTTATCATGGCGCGATTAATGAAAAAACCAAATATGAATTCATGAATGGAGAAACCAGATTAACAATTAACGATAAATTTGAAAAAAGGAAGAGAAGAGGGTGTATCGTTTGACAGGCTATGATATAATCGTTAGGCACTTGACATTTAGCGGAACGTTCATTAAAATTCATGTGTTCTAATATGCGCGGAGGAGAAGGTGTTTATGGTTCCGAAAACATATATTCCATCATTTAAAAATATTCAGCAAAAGTGGTACGTCGTTGATGCCCAAGATTTAGTACTGGGTAGAATGGCTTGCCAAATCGCTAAAATTCTATTAGGGAAGAACAAATCAATGTATACACCCTTTCTTGACACTGGTGATTTTGTTATTGTCGTCAATGCCGACAAAGTCCGAGTGACCGGAAAAAAGCTTTCCAAAAAAGTTTATCGACATCACACCGGTTATCCCTCCGGCTTTCGAGAAGAAACTCTGGAACATTTGATGAAAAGAAAACCTGAGGAAGTGATTCGTAAGGCAGTATGGGGGATGATTCCCCATCATAAATTGGGAAACCGTGTTATCAATAAATTGAAAGTCTATACTGGTGATTCCCATCCCCACTCAGCCCAAAACCCGATTCCTCTTAATCTAAGGAGTGAATGATGTGAGCATGGAAATGAAATATTACGCAACCGGGAGAAGAAAAACATCAATCGCTAAGGTATGGTTAACCTTGGGGAGTGGTCAAGTCGCTATAAATGGCAGAGAATTAAAAGATTATTTTCCTCAACCAGTACTCCAAATATTAGCTACTCGCCCATTAACCATAACAGGGAGTCATAATCGCTTTAATGTCATTGTGATGGTGGAAGGTGGAGGGTTAAGTGGTCAGGCAGGAGCTATGGCATTGGGAATCTCCAGATCATTGATCAAAATTGATGAAAATTTGAAACCGACCCTCAAAAAAGCTGGCCTTTTGACTCGTGACCCTCGTATGAAAGAACGGAAAAAATACGGTCAACGTGCTGCCCGGGCTCGTTTTCAGTTCTCTAAACGGTAGAATTTTATTTATTGGAGCCCCCGAGGTCTGGGGGCTCTTTTTGTTTCAGGTGTCATTTAATTTTTCAAGATAAACGGTCAAAATAGAAAAGGTGTTGGTGGTGGTTGGGTTGTATCCACTTCTTGAGATTAATTTATCTAAACTGAAACAAAATATTAATGCCCTCCAAAAAAAATGTTCCGAGTGGATGCTCGAACCGGTTGCTGTCACCAAAGGTTTTTGTGCTGATTATAAAATAACCGACCTCCTATTTGATGCAGGAATTCGATTATTTGCTGACTCCAATTTATCCAACCTCCTGAAATTAATCAATCGATTTGGTAATAAAGCCCACTATCAATTGATACGTCTTCCCATGAAAGAAGAAATTGAAACAATTATTAAGAATCAAATCATTCCCATGGTTTCTCAGCTTGAAATTCTTAACCTTTTTTCTGAGAAAGCGAAGCAATCTCAAGCTCAATCATCCATTATCTTAGCTATCGAAACTGGTGATGGAAGGGAAGGATTTCTACCCGAAGAACTACTCGAAAATATTGATCAGATCGCTTCTTTAGATAATCTTTCCGTTATTGGCATTGGAACATCTTTGGCTTGTTTGAGCGGAGTTCTCCCTCAAATGTCAACTCTTGAGGAATTATCTTCCTTGAGAAATCAACTCAAACTATTCTTGCGTAATCCCCATCTTTTTGTCTCAGTTGGTGGAACGACTTTCTTTTCTCTTTGGGAGAACTCCCATCATACTCCTAAAGTGGATCAGATTCGTTGCGGAGAAGCCTTCCTCTTCGGTAGTGATATAAGCAGAAAAAGAAATCTTAACTGGTTACAACAGGGAGCTTTCCATATCGAAGCCGAAATTGTCGAAATAAAAAGCAAGAAACCTGACTCATCAGACCGAGGGTTCGATGCCTTTGGCCGAGCTTGTCAGACTTCTTGTGAAAAAAAATATCCGAGGAAACGAGCCTTAGTTGCAATCGGTCTTCAAGACATTGATGATACACAGTTATTTTTCGAGGACAGAAATGTTACAATAATTGGAGCAACCAGCAATTATTTGGTTTTAGATTGTGAGGAAAGTCAGCATGATTATCGGATTGGTGATTTAGTCCGGTTTCAAGCTGGGTATGGAACAGTACTTCGGGCATTTTTATCGCCCTATATTCAGAAACGCTATATAGAATAGAAAGGAAGGGTATTATGAGGTGGGTATTTAAAGGAAGAGATTTCTTAAATCTATCCGATTATTCAGCTGCTGAAATTAATTACCTTTTAGAAACGGCAATTGCCTTAAAGAGACGCTGGATGATGGGGGAGAAAATCGAAATCCTATCCGGAAAAACCCTGGCTATGCTTTTTGAAAAACCATCTTTACGGACCCGAGTTTCTTTTGAAATAGCTATGCATCAACTAGGTGGAAAAGCAATGTACATTAGCCCTCAAGAAGTAGGATTAGGGAAGCGGGAAGCAATTAAAGATGTGGCAATGGTCCTCGATCGTATGGTCGAGGCGATTATGATTCGAACCTTTAGCCATGATAACCTTATCCAGATGGCAAAATATGCGCAAATACCACTTATTAATGGACTTTCTGATCTCCATCATCCCTGTCAGATTTTAGGAGATCTGTTGACTATTTTGGAAAAAAGGGGAACGATAAAGGGTCAAAAAATATCCTATTTTGGTGATGGCAACAATGTTTGTCATTCTTGGCTCGTTGCAGCAGGAATCTTGGGGCTCAATCTTACTATTTGTTCTCCAAACAATTATCAACCACTAACCGAAATATGGGATTGGGCTCAAGAGAAGGGGCGTGAATCAGGAGCAATCATTATCCATGAAGTTAACCCAGAGGTGGCCGCTCAGGATGCCAATGTTATCTACACCGATGTCTGGGCTAGCATGGGGAAAGAAAATGAAATGGAGGAAAGGATTCGTCATTTCCAGAAGCTCCAGGTCAACCAGAATATCCTTGATAAAGCTCGACCTGATGTCATTGTCCTCCATTGCATGCCAGCCCACAGAAATCTTGAAATTACTGATGAGGTTATGGACGGCTCACATTCAGTTGTCATCGATGAAGCCGAAAACCGACTCCATGCACAAAAGGCCTTGTTGGCATTGATCATGAGTTAGCGGAGGAATGTACTATTGAATCTTTCTGCATACTGGCGGTGGACAATCGAACTTATTTTAATTTTATATTTATCTTTTCGATTGTTTTCAATCACCAAGGGAACTTCGCTTTATTCGGTTTTACGATTCCTCATGGTTTTTTTTGCAATTGCCGGTATAGCCAATTTTTCAGGATTAAAAGAGTTAAATTTTATTTGGAAGGTTATTCTGATTGCTTATATTTGCGGAGCTTTAATTGTTTTTCAACCTGAGCTTCGCCGTCTCTATGTCAACCGGGCTTATCACCGCCCAGATAGCACATCCCGTTTTTTTTTTCACAGTGAAGAAGATCGAACCAAGTTTATCGATGAAATTGCCATAACCTGCCAAACTCTCTCTCGTAAGAAAATTGGAGCCTTGGTTGTATTGGAGAGGAATAATGATTTGCGTGATTTTCTTCAAACTGGTATCGCTATCGATGCCATTTTTTCATCCGAATTAGTTTATTCAATTTTTTTAACTGAATCGCCCTTGCACGACGGAGCGATTATTATTAAAGAAAATCGGATTATCGCTGCTGGGTGTATTCTCCCCTTAGCAGAAAAAACTGAGGTTAAAAAGTTAGTTGGTACCCGACATCGAGCTGGAATAGGCATCACAGAGCAAACTGATGCACTATCTCTGGTGGTTTCAGAAACCACTGGAAAGATATCGATCGCTGTTCAGGGTAAAATGGCTTGGGACATTGAAACCAATACCTTGAAAAAAATGCTTAAAATTCTCTATCGCAAACTATGATTAAAATATCACTTATCATCAACCTTTTTAAAAAAAGTTGGAAAAAAATGAAAACCTGGTACCATCATGATCGGGAAATCAAATGGTATGCTCTTGGTTTTGCTATCGCACTTTGGTTTTATCTCTTGAGTGAAAATTATGCCCAAGAAGGATATAGCTGGCATAAGTTGTGGGATCATTCATCAAGTATTTCTATTATTTATTCGAAGCAAACCTTACCAGGAAATACCATACCCGGCACTATCCTTGAAGAAATAAAACCAATTGATAATGAGAAGACGGTGAAGGGAGGAAATTAATTTGAAAAAGTATGACAGTAAAGACATTCGAAACGTTGGATTATTTTCACATGCAGGGGCAGGGAAAACAACTCTTGCCGAAGCATTGCTTTATCATTCGGGGCTCATTTCTCGAAAGGGAAAAGTCGAAGAAGGAAATACTGTATCTGACTGGGAACCGGAAGAAATAAAAAGAGGAATATCAATTGACCTCTCAGTGCTCCCATTTGAATGGCAGGGAAAAAAAATCAATTTAATCGATACACCCGGATATGCTGATTTTGTCGGAAATGTTTTAGGCGCTCTCCGTGCGGTCGATTGCGGGTTAATCCCAGTTTGTGGAGTTTCTGGAGTTGAAGTTGGTGTAGAGCGGAGTTGGACTTATTTAGAAAAGAATAAGCTCCCGGTTTTCTTTTTCATCAACAAGATGGATCGAGACGGAGCCAATTTTGATAAAGTCTTAAGGGAAATACAAAACGATCTCTCTTCGAAAGCGACCCCACTTTACATTCCAATAGGGAAAGAAAGTAACTTTCAGGGTGTTGTCGATGTTTTAGCAATGAAAGCATTGTATTTCCAAGCCGATGGAAAATCATTAAAGGAAGACACAATACCAACCGATCTTCAAAATAAAGCTCAAGAAATACATGATTTTCTGGTCGAAAATATTGCCGAAACCAATGATGAATTATTAAACATGTATTTAGAAGGACAAGCAATCGATCCTGAAATTCTTAAAGAAACCCTTCGACAAGCAATTCTTCAGCGAAAACTCTTTCCAGTGTTGTGTGGATCTGGTTTAACCGACCGAGGTGTGTCTCTTCTCGGGGATGCTTTATGCCATTATGCCCCATCACCGCTTGATCGTCCTCCCATTCAAGGTATGAATCCGAAAACGAATGAAGTTATTGAAAGAAAATGTAGCGAAACCGAGCCCTTTTCGGCTTATGTTTATAAAATAATCAGCGATCCTTATGTAGGAAAATTAGCCTTAGTAAGGGTTTTTTCAGGAAAATTAACTTCTGACTCCCGTTTATTCAATGCCTCTCGGAATACCGAAGAAAAAGTTGGGCAATTACTAACCCTACGAGGGAAATACCAGGAGTCTGTAACCGAAATTGGTCCAGGAGACATGGGTGCCATCGCTAAAATTAATGAAATTTACCTCGGTGATACCATATCAGAAAAGGAAAAACCAATTGTTTTTGCTAATCTGAAATATCCAGAAGCAAATTATTTATCAAGTGTTAAGCCTCTGGGGCGTGGCGATGAAGATAAAATCAGTTTAGGAATCAGCCGTATGTTGGAAGAAGACCCTACCATCAAAGAAATCCGCGATCCTGATACCAAAGAATATGTTCTCTACGGATATGGGGACATTCATCTCGATGTATTAATTGAGAAAATGAAACGAAAATTTGGAGTAGAAGTTGGCTTAGCTATTCCAAAAGTTCCCTATAAGGAAACCATTAAGGGAACAACCAAGGTAGAGGGGAAGTATAAGAGACAATCAGGAGGAAGAGGACAATACGGTCATTGTTGGCTGGAGCTTGAACCACTTCCTCGAGGGAAGGGTTTTGAATTTGTGGATAAAATTGTCGGGGGAGCAATTCCCCGTAATTATATTCCTTCGGTAGAAAAAGGCGTTCAGGAAGCAATGCTGGAAGGAGTTTTAGCAGGTTATCCAATTATTGATATCCGGGTTACGGTTTATGATGGATCTTTCCATCCGGTTGATTCATCGGATATGGCATTTAAAATTGCCGGTTCAATGGCTTTGAAAAAAGGATGCCTGGAATGTAATCCGGTTCTACTTGAGCCAATCATGAATCTGGAAATCACTGTTCCAGAAGAATACATGGGAGATGTGATTGGAGATATTAATAGTCGGCGAGGGAGAATCTTAGGGATGGATCCCCAGGATGGATACCAAGTCATTCGAGCCAATGTCCCTTTAGCTGAAATTTTCCGCTATTCAGTTGATCTTCGCTCTCTGACTCAAGGCAGAGGATCATATAAAATGACGTTTTCAAATTATGAGGAAGTTCCAGCTCAAATCGCCGAAGGTATCATCCAAAAAGCCAAAAAAGAAAAAGAAGAGGCCGGATGAACCCAAAAATCTACATTGGTATCGATCTCATCAACCTCTTGAAGGTGAAAAAAACTTTAAACCGATGTGGTGATAGGTTTGTAAACCGAATTGCCACTCCAGCTGAGCTCGAGTATTACCGTGGTAAGAGCGAGCGACGTTTTGTAGAAGGAGTTGCCTCGCTCTTCGCTATAAAAGAAGCCGTTAAGAAAATTTTTCTTCAAAACGAACTGAATCCGAGCTGGAAACATATTCAGGTTTTTCATCACCCTTCTGGGAAACCCTGGGTTGCCTTATCCGAAAAAATATTACAACAGAAGTTTGAAAATATATCACTCTCCCTTTCCCACACCGCCGAGATGGTCATAGCCGTCGCGATCGGCGTGGAAAGAGGTTTCGAAAATACTGAGGTTGAACAATGAATCTCATAACTTCCGAATCTATGCAAAAATTGGAAAAAAAGTTGGTCGAATCCTACCGGATTCCAACTCAGCTGCTCATGGAGAATGCCGGAAGAAATATTGTCGAAAAGATCGGAGAAATTGGAATTGAAAAACCATGGAATCAAGTAGCGGTGGTCTGTGGTCCGGGAAATAACGGAGGAGACGGATTGGTCATTGCCCGCCATCTCAACCTTCGTCACCCGTCATTGCCTATCACCATTTTTTTTGTCGGTAATCCCGAACGACTGAAGGATGATCCCGCTTTAAATTATGAAATCTGCCAGCGAATCGGTTTACCCATTCAGAGGGTATTCCCAGGAAATGCACCTCGTTTTCCTCAAAACACTCTCATTATCGATGCTTTGTTTGGAACTGGATTATCGAAAAACGTTGAGGGTATTTTTCGAGAAGTTATCAATGCTATAAATGAGGCCAAGGAATCATTGGTTATTGCTGTAGATGTTCCTTCGGGAGTTGATGCAACTTGGGGAAAAGTCATGGGAGTGGCAGTGAAAGCCCATCATACCATCACTTTAGGAATGTTAAAGAGGGGCCTCTTCGTAGCTCCTGCTCGAGAATACTGTGGAATAATCCATCTAACCGATATCGGAATCCCCTTTCATCAAGATAATGAGGATATTCCTCAGGAAGGCTTTTTAATTACCCCTGATTTTATCCGCCCATTTTTACCGGATAAAACTTTTCTCAGCAATAAGATCAGTGCCGGGGTTGTCATGGTTGTTGCCGGAAGCCCTGCTATGACCGGAGCTGGTCTTCTAACCTGCCAAGCCGCCTATCGAAGCGGAGCAGGGATGGTTATTTGGGCAACCAATTCACAATTAGCTCCCTTGGTTAAGACCTTTATTCCTGAAGTAGTGAGTGCCATTCTTTCTACGAATCAAAAAAACACTCAATGGAAATACCTACCTCATCACGCCGATGAAATCTATGAAGCCATCTTACAACGAAAATGCCGTTCAATCGCTATTGGCCCCGGATTGGGTACATCTCCAGCAACCAGGTATTTTATTGAAAAAATTATTGAAAAATCACCGGTCTCTGGGGTAATCGATGCCGATGCGTTAAATGCTATTGCAGCCAATCGGGAACTCTGGAAAAATCGCTTAACAGGTTGGATTCTTACTCCTCACGAAGGAGAAATGGGACGACTCCTTAACCGTACTGCTTCTTCAATTGCTGAAAATCGTATTGCCGCCAGTTGTGCTTTGTCTCAATATTTTGGCTGTATCACAGTATTAAAGGGACCGGGAACAATTGTCGTATCTCCCCAGGGAGAAATTGCCATCAACCCAACTGGAAATCCCAATCTCGCTACCGCTGGGAGTGGAGATGTTTTAACTGGAATCATTGCTTCTTTATTAGCCCAGGGTAAATCTCCGTTTATCAGTGCCGTGACCGGGGTATTCCTTCATGGATTATCATCAGATTTATATCAAAAGCAGTCTCATCAACTTCTCGCCAGTGACTTAACAAACTCTATACCATACGCTATAAAGGTGGTTAAAAACTGTGAGTATCGAATACCCATTGTGGATGGAGATTGACTCACATTCACTCCATACTAATTTCAACCGAATCCAACAACATCTAACCATTCCTCATGCCTCTCGGATCATTGGTGTCGTTAAGGCAGATGCTTACGGACACGGATTAGAAAGCGTTTTACTCCTTCAGAAGTGGGGAATGAATCGCTTTGGAGTTGCAACTGTTCAAGAGGGAGAAGCCCTTCGTCAATCCGGAATAAAAGGAACAATCTATTTATTAGGAGGGTTTATTGACCAAGAGATCCCAGGAATATTTAAAAATCACTTGGTACCAGCCCTTTCTTCCCAAGAAGAATGGGAACAGTTAAAATCTGCTGTTCAATCCAATCAACAAGCACTTGAATTTCATTTAAAAGTTGATACAGGGATGGGTCGGATGGGTTTTTTGCCTGAAGAACTGAGTGAATCACTCATTGCTCAAATTGGACATCATCCCTATTTGCATTTAAAGGGAATCATGACCCATTTTGCTAGTTCAGAAAAAAATCCGACTTATACCCATCAACAATTTGAAATTTTTCAAAACTCCATACAAAAAATTTCGTATTTAAACCAAATTCCAGTTCAAGATTTAGAAAAACATTGTTGTAATAGTGCTGGCTTCCTTTTTTTCCCAGATTATCATTTAGATTTGGTGAGAGTGGGGATTGCGCTTTTTGGCGTTTCGCCGATATCCGATCCTTCACCAGCCCGATCGCTTGGTTTGTCTCCAGTAATGAGAATAAAAAGCCGTATCAAACATCTTAAAAATCTCCCATCCGGATGTTGTGTCGGGTATGGGGGAACCTATATCACTCAGCGTCAGACTCGACTGGCAGTTATTCCAATCGGCTATGCTCAAGGTCTTCTACGTCGCCTTTCAAACCGAATGGAGGTTTTAATTAAAGGACAACGGGCGAAATGCTTAGGGGTCATTTCCATGGATCAAATAATGGTCGATGTTACCGCCATTCCTGATGTGAAAAGGGGAGACTTAGTGACAATTCTTGGACCAGATGGACCCGATGAAATACGAGCGGAAGAAATGGCTGCTTGGGCAGAAACCATTCCCCATGAAATTCTTTGCAGTTTTAATAGGATTAAAAATCGGATAGTGATATGACCCTTCTTGAAAGGCATTTATCATCTAGTGAAACTGAAACTATGAAAATTGCTAGTCAATACACTCAGAAATATTTTCAACCAGGAATTCCTATCCTTTTGTCTGGCCAGTTAGGTGCTGGAAAAACTTATTTTACTAAAGGTATCGCCCAAGCACTGGGCATACCGAGTCGTGAAGTGATGAGCC
>JAAYUP010000388.1 GCA_012517635.1 Candidatus Atribacter alterifermentans | reverse complement strand
TATTAAAGAATATGGTGAAGATAGAGCTGGGTTAATGCACCTTATCCTCTATGGTCTTAAAGGAATGGCTGCCTACACCGACCATGCTCAAATTCTTGGACAAGAAGATGACAATGTTTACGCCTTTTTCCACGAAACTCTTAATTTTCTAACTAAAGGACAATTTACCATTGATGAACTACTAAAAACTGCCCTAAAATGTGGTGAGATTAACATTCGAATCATGGAACTTCTTGATAAAGCCAATACCGGCGCCTATGGTCACCCTGTTCCAACCATAGTTCCTATAACGGCTAAAAAAGGGAAAGCAATTGTTGTTTCCGGCCATGACCTAAAAGATTTAGCTGAACTTTTGAAACAAACCGAAGGCAAAGGAATAAATATTTACACTCATGGAGAAATGCTTCCAACTCATGCCTATCCAGAACTCAAAAAATATCCGCACTTTATTGGGAATTATGGAGGAGCCTGGCAGGATCAACAAAAAGAATTTGATGCATTTCCTGGTGCTATCCTTATGACCACGAATTGTATTCAAAAACCAAAAGAAAGCTACAAAAATAGGATTTTTACTTCTGGGTTAGTAGCCTGGCCAGGGGTGACTCATATTTCTGATCGTAATTTTACTCCGGTTATTGAAGCTGCTTTATCTGCTCCAGGATTCCCTGAAGATGAACCAGAAAAAACCATTATGGTTGGTTTTGGCCACAATGCCGTAATGGGAGTTGCTGATCAAGTAATCAATGCGGTCAAATCAGGTGCTATACGCCACTTCTTTCTCATTGGAGGGTGTGATGGCGCCAAAACTGGGAGAAATTACTACACCCAGTTCGCTCAAATGGTTCCACATGACTCAGTTATCCTTACTTTGGCTTGTGGCAAATATCGTTTCAACAAGTTGGATTTCGGAAACATTGGAGGAATACCACGACTCCTAGACATAGGTCAGTGCAACGATGCCTATTCAGCCATCCAGATAGCGGTTGCGCTTGCTAATGCCTTTAACACCGATGTAAACAGCTTGCCACTTTCTTTTATTCTTTCCTGGTATGAGCAAAAAGCGGTTTGCATTCTCCTTACGCTACTTCACTTGGGAATTAAAAATATGAGGCTTGGCCCCAGCTTACCTGCTTTTGTTACGCCAGCAGCACTAAAAGTTCTTCAGGATAATTATAATCTAATGACCATAACTACACCTGAAGCTGATCTTAAAGCAATTCTTGGCTAATCAAAAAAGCGTGGGAAAAAGAGTTATCCTTTAACTACTGGAATAAGTGAAAAGTAATAAAACAAAAAAGAAAAAGGCACACCCCTCCAAACCCTCCTCAATGGGGGAATAAGTTGAACAGTTGCCCTCCTTGAAGGGGTGCCGTTTTAGGGCGGGGAGGGTGCTTTTCTTTTTTAAGAGTTACTGGTCTTTCCCCGATTTTGTAAAAAGTAGGGGGTAACCATTTACTTCCTTATCCAACTCCACAATGTGACATGAGGGGCTATCAACAAAATGGAGGTATTGATATGAAAATTCTTGAAGTTGATAAAACCCAGCCTTTTGTTAACAATCATAATATCGATGCTCGTCGAATTTATGATTATAATGGAGCACAGATCATTCACATGACTCTTCATCCGGGAGAATCATTAAAACCTCATTCTACTCCAGTTGACGTTGCGTTTTATATTTTAGAAGGAAGTGGATTAATC
>JAAYUP010000387.1 GCA_012517635.1 Candidatus Atribacter alterifermentans | reverse complement strand
CTCCCCCCTCTTCCCCTCAGATTTTATCGTGCCCGATTAATATAATGACATGCCATGGCATGTCATTATATTGGATTTTCATCTTCATCTGGTGACACAACCTGATATGTGTGTTTATCATGTTTTTTGTTTATCCAATAAAGGAATATCACTCCCATTGGTTAATTTCATTTCATTAAAAAAAGCGATTAAATTGTTTATTGGGCAGTCCGATCCAATTTCATGAGAAGCTGAAATGATATAATTATTTTTAGATCCTAAAACTTCAATGCATTTTCTTACTTCAGATTGGACTTCATTAGGAGTACCAAATGGGAGAGTTTTTTGGGTACTTATCCCTCCCATAAAAGTGAGGTAATCACCAAAACGGTTCTGAAGAAGTTGAATATCCATTGCTTGTGGTTGGACTGGTATAAGAACGTTAAGTCCAATTTCTATCATATCATCCAATATTTCCAAAACATTTCCACAGGAATGATGGAAAACCGGTATCCCCTCTTTTTTGGCGACATTCCAAATTTTTTTCAGTCTGGGTTTAAGAAGGTCTTGCCAGGTTTTTCGAGCAATTAACAAACCCCTTTGAGTTCCATAATCGTCTCCAGTATAGATTCCGTCTACCCCCAGTCGAATCAGCTGGCGAAGAACCTCAATTTGGTATTCAGTAATGAGATCCAGTAGCTTTTCTAATTCGGTTCGATTATCAATAAGATCAATCATAAAATTCTCAAAACCTCTCAATAACCAGGCTCTTTCCATAAGAACCCAGCCCTGGGTTGAGAGAATAAAATATTCTTTTTTTTGCCAATCCTGAAGTGGAATAAAATCCTGATATAAAATTGGATTTTTAGGATCGGGAAATTGAAAAGCATTAAAGCTTTTCCAGTCAGTTAATGGATGGAAACAAGGAAGATATCCTTCCGATTGAATAAGATCCCACCCAACCCCAAAAACATCATAGTCAACACCCTTTTCTTCATCTAATTTTACTTTTTTATGGGTATCCATATAGAGGAAATGGTTTCCTAAGAGTTCTGGGAGCTCATTTTCATGAATGTGAAAATAGTTAAGGAATTCTTTTTTCATTCTCCAAGTAAAGTCAATTTGATGAGGAAGACGATCGCTTTTTTGGTGATGGATAGCGTGATTGACTCTTTCTTTTTTGGTCAAAGTAAACCCTCCTTTTTTAGAAATGGAAGTCCAGCTGCCCCCATAACACTCGCTTTACCTTTAAAGGCGCCAATTTTCAAGTCTGGAAGGGAGAACGACCAGAATTGATGTTTAATATAATAAGATTCAACGAGCTTGAGCAAGAAATCACCGGACTCGGAAACGCCACCTCCTAAAACGATGAGTTCTGGATCAAAGATTTGAGCAATGTTAGCTAAACCAATTCCCAAATAATAAGCAGCTTGATGGACGATATTGGTATAAGGGGAAATATTTTCCTGGGCTTTTTGCATTATGACAGCACCGCTCACCGGTTTTTTTGTTAAATGATAGGCTTCTCTTTCCATAGCACTTCCCGAAGCAAGAGCTTCGAGACATCCGGCATTTCCACATCGACAAAGGGGTCCACCTGGTTCAACAATAATGTGACCCAATTCGGCAGAAATACCTCTTGTACCACGAATAAATTGTCTTTCCCAGATTAAAGTTCCTGAAATTCCGGTGCCAACACTGATGTAGACCAAATTCCGGGATTTTTTCCCTACTCCGAAAAATACTTCAGCAATGGCACCGCTTCGGACATCATGTTCCAAGTAGAATGGAAAATTTAATTTTTCAGAAAGAATCTGAACAACCGGAACATTTCGCCAATTGAGATTTTCTGAATAAACCATCATTCCATGGACTATATCAACCAATCCAGGGCAAGCAATCCCCATTCCAATTAACTCATTCGGATTTTTCAGTTTTTCCTTAAGTAATTGTATTAAGGAGATGATGTCATTGAAGACTTTTTCGACCTGTCTTTTTGGTTCCACTGGTATTTTTTCATAGGCAAGAATTTCCATTTGTTCGTTTACTAATACTCCAGCTATTTTGGTTCCTCCTAAATCTATTCCAATTGAATAAGCCAAAATTTATCTTCCTCCCCGATAATCAAATGATGATTTTATTTAAAAAAGAATGGGATTGGATTGCACTTCATCATACATAGCGGTTATATTTTTTATTGGCGTATCCGGTTGTATATTGTGAGTTGCTCCTAAAAGTAATCCACCATTATACCCTACTTTTTGAATGCGTGACTTCACTTCTCTTCTTACCTCTTCCTCGTCCAGAAATGGAAGAGTTTCTTGTTCATCAATAGTACCAAAGAAGGCGAGTCGATCCCCGTACTTTCTTTTTATTTCAATGGGATCCATGCATTTAGGCTGTATTGGATTGAGAACATCAAGACCCAGTTCGATGAGATCAGGTATAATTGGTTCGATATTCCCGTCGCTATGATAAATAATGATAATTTCAGGGTTTGATTGTCTAAAAGTTTTAAAAAGTTGGTCGAGACGGGGTTTTAATCGCTTTCTCCAGACCTGAGGCGAAATCATCATACCCTGTTGAGTTCCAACGTCATCTCCACACATAATAATATCAACCCCTAAAGAGATTAATTGTTGGCTCATTGCTTGGTAAAAATGGAGAGTTTGATCAAGAATATAATCAATAACTGGATTCTCCTGGTAAAATTCGATTAAAAATTTTTCCAAACCAACTAAATACCAGGAGGGTTCAAAATTCGTACTCCCTAAAAACCCCATAGTGGCAAGTTGAAGTTGATTGTTTTGAAGTATTTTTTTTGCTTGGTCAAATCGACCGGGAGCCCAAGGATCTGGAAATTGATAGTGGTTAATTTGACTCAGATCCGATAAAGGATGAGCGATCATTTCATCGTAATAACCTATTCGTTTATATATAATTCCCCATTCGTCGATAAAACTCCCATCTGTTTGGATTGTAGGATGAAAACCAAAAGGCGGGTTAAATGTAACCCGTTTCACATCGTTTCCAATGACTTCGTCAAGCTTCTCTGGTGAACAACAAAAATGTTGGCAAAGCCCTTCTTCTATTTGAGGTGTAAATGAGTTATAAATTGGCACCCGATCCGGTTTGTTCTTCCGAAGGGCACACAATACTCTTTCTTTGGAAGTCATATTTTACTCCTTCAACACCAAAACGCTAATCTACAAATTAAGTTTTTAACAATAATACTAAAATTTCTTTAAAATACTGACAAAAAAACAGTAATAAGTATAATTATAAAGTAAAAAATAAAATGATTACAATTACAAAACACCTTTATGGCAGTTTTTCCTTATTGTAATGGAAATGCTTTGAAAAAATTTTATTACAATCAGGTTAAAAAGGTAAAAGCCATAAAGATAAGAATTAAGCTGAACTAATTATGGTAAAGACCACAAAGAACTTATAATTAAAATGTCTAGTGTTAATTAACATTAATATATCATGTTTATATAATTGGTTTTGTGTCCAAGTTAAACTTTAAAAAAAGTTTTTGATTCTAACACCACTTTCTATTGTGTATTTCAAAATGGAACATATTAAAAAAAGGATGGTTTGAGAATGAGTCGAATTGGTATTGTTGGAAACATAGTTACCCCACATCGGTTGATTGAAAATGCAACACTCCTTGTTGAAGGGAAAAAAATTGTAGGAATCAATGAGTCAAAAGAATCAGAATTAAAAGTTGATAAAAAATGTGATTTTACAGGTAAATTTATTTATCCAGGCTTGATCGACCTTCATCTTCATGGTGCCTTAGGTCACGATACTACCGATGGTGATCTCAATGGTTTAAAGGAAATGACCAAATATTTTGCAACATGCGGTGTGACGGGGTTTTTAGCGACAACAGTATCCGAAAGTTATTCACGGCTAAAAAAAGCTATAGAAATAGTTTCTCAATTTAGAAATGAACATCATATCTCTTACGCTCAGATTTTAGGGATCCATTTAGAGGGACCTTATTTGTCTGAAGGTCGAAGAGGCGCTCATAATGTAAAAAACCTTAGAGCACCAAATCTTTCAGAGATGGAAGAATTTTTAAGCATTGATCCTGGTTTGATTAAAAGAGTTACCTTGGCCCCAGAGCTTCCAGGGAGTTTAGAACTCATAGAATTTTTAAGCAAACAAGATGTTTGCGTATCTTTGGGGCATAGCCAAGCCGATCAGGAAACCTGTTATTTAGCTTATTGCAAAGGAGCACATTTGATCACTCACTTATTTAACGGAATGGACCCACTTAATCACCGTAAGCCTAATTTGCTTTCTTTTGCTCTTGGATTTGATGATATAACTGTTGAACTTATAGCTGATATGATTCACGTTCATCCTGATATTATGAAAATCGCCTTGAAATGTAAAGATGAAGATCACTTTATTGCAGTAAGTGATGCTGTTCGGCCAACTGGTTTCAGGGATGGTGAATATGAATTTGGTGGAGAATTGATGATAGTTGAGAATGGAATTGCTCGAATGAAATCAACGATGAGTTTAGCAGGGAGCACCACTCCCCTTAACCGATGCCTTGCCAATTTGCGATCCCATTTTCAAATTTCTCATTCCCGATTAGCTCAAATTGGAAGCCTTATTCCGGCTCAACTAATTGGAATGGAACACCAAATAGGAAGTCTTGAAATCAACAAAAATGCGGATATTGTAATTTTTGATGACGAATTGAACTGCCATGCGACCTTTATTCATGGTGAGAAGATTTGATATGAAATAAATATTTGACCTCAATTCTTACTATTGGATATACCCTCTTTTTTGACATTCATCAAGAAATTGATGGTATTTTTCTTGATATTGGGCGGATATTGGTTTTTGAGGTTCATAAATCTCATTGATTTTTACCATTTTTTCGCAAGCAAGAGATAAGTTTCCAAATAAATGAGAAGCAGCGATAATACAAGCTCCCATAGCAGATTCAGTTGTTTTTGGGAGGTATACTGGTTTTGATAAGATATTGGATCGTATTTGACACCAAATAGGACTATTAGCACCACTTCCTGAAGAAAAAACTCTTTGAATCGGGGAAGAACCCAATATTTCTAATATGTGATAACTTAATTTTTCAACATACCCTACTCCTTCAAGGCAAGCAGCATAAAACTCGAGCCGATTTGATTCTTTGCGATTTTGGAAAAACTCAGCTTCTGGTGACGCAAAAGGAAGACGTTCCCCTTTTCTTGTCAAAGGATACAAAATTAATGAGGTAGGAAGAGACATTTTTAACACTTGGCTATCCCAGTCTTTTAAATTTTCATTGGGGAAGAATTTTTGTAAGCATTCACCACCAGTATTGCTGGCGCCGCCGGGTAACCAGTAACCAGCTGGATGAAGATGACAATAAATTCTTCCTTTGGTATCTTTGATCAAATTTTTTGAAATACCACGTATTACTAAAGTTGTTCCAATTGTACTCGAAATATCACCTGGTAATCTTGCTCCCGAAGCAAAAAAAGAAGCCGTTCCGTCAGTAGCACCTGCTAAAACTTTTAAAGAAGGCGAAAAATGAAATTTTTTAACAATTGATTTAGTAATTACCCCAGATTCTTCTCCGGTTTTTATTACTAAAGGAAGTTTTTGAATATCGATCCCTAATCGGTCTTGAATAAAGCTCGGCCATGTCATCTCCAAAAGATCAAAACCCATTTTGAGTGAATTGGAAATATCGGATTGGATGAGGCCAGTTAGTTTCATCTGCAAAAAATCACAAGCATGTAAGAATACCTTTGTTTTGTTATATATTTCAGGGAGATGGTTTTTAAGCCAAAGCACCTTGCATAGCGCGAAAGAAGGATCAAATTGATAACCAATTTTTTGAGTAAAATCCGGAGCAATATGGTTGATATAGAGGGATTCCTCTTTTGCTCGACTGTCATTATACATAATAGCGGGACAAAGAGGTTGATTATTTTCACCAATGGGTATAATAGTTCCAGAGGTTGAATCTAAAGATAAGCAATGAATAGTAGATGGAGAATATCCGCTTTTTTCTAAATCGGATAGAGTTTTTTGAATACAAATTTGGGTTTTTGTCCACCATTCATTGGGATCTTGTTCAAACCAATCGCCGATTTTATTTGAAGAAAGAATTTTTTCTTGACCATCAGCAATAATGTTTCCCTCAAGGTCAGAAATTAAACAGCGTATACCCTGAGTGCCACAATCAATACCCATGACGAAAGCGCTATCTTTATTCATTTTTTAAAGCCACCTTTTATCAATAATCATTCATCAACATCAAGTCCCGTAAACTTTTTCATAATCTATGCAAGAAGAGAATGCCACATTTTATCTTTACTCGGATTTAATTAAGAAAGAATACCTTTTTTCAACTCGGTCACATTGATAGATAACCATATTCTATCCTATCCTGTAAATACCACCGTGGTCTTTCCCCGATTTTGTAGAGGCATAGAAAAGAGAATATAATAAATCGGGGGTGTCAATGAATCATGAATCAAGAAAAAGAAAAACGACAAAAGTATGACAAAGAATTTAAATTGGAAATCCTTCGCTTAGTCAGTGAACAAAAAAGACCTATTGCCCAAGTTGCTCGAGATTTTGGGATAGGAGAAAATACCATCTATAAGTGGAAGAAAGCCTTTGAAGAAGATCCGGTCAATGCTTTTCCTGGAACCGGTCACTTAAAACCAGAAGATGAACAATTCCGACAGTTAAAACGTGACCTAGAACGAGTGACTGAAGAACGAGATATCTTAAAAAAAGCACTTGCCATCTTCTCAAAGACACCAAGATGATTTTCCAATTTATCCATCAGCACCGCTCGCATTTTTCGGTGGAGAGGATGTGCAATGTATTACATGTTTCAGTGAGCGGGTACTATGCGTTTCGAAAAAGAAAAAGATCTAAACGAGAGATCGACAATGAGCAACTATTGGTTGATATCCGAGTGACTTTCCATGCTCACCGGAAACGTTATGGAAGCCCTCGAATTACCCAGTGGCTTAGAAAAGAAAAAGGGTGGTCCTGTAGTAAGAACCGAGTTGCTCGCCTCATGAAACAACATGAGATACGAGCTACAACTCACAGACGCTATCGGGTCACCACTGATTCGAATCATCAGCATCCAGTTGCTGATAATCGTCTCAATCAAAACTTTCTCGTCGAGTATTCAAACCAGGTTTGGGTGTCTGATATTACCTATATCCCCACCCAGGAAGGGTGGTTGTAT
>JAAYUP010000386.1 GCA_012517635.1 Candidatus Atribacter alterifermentans | reverse complement strand
TAAGGATTGGCCTCAACGAGCCCCAGTTCAAGTTCCCTTGGTATACGTGAAAACTAATAAGTTCAATGCAAATTATCGAAATGGGATAGACCAATTCTTGGCTGAATTAAATGCGAATCAGATCATATCTCCGACTGATCTTCTCAAAGACCCTAAAGCATATTGGAATCTGGATGGAACACCCCAGAAGGATGGCTATTATTTAGTTTATCAAGAGGGTACAACGCCTAATCACCCGTTTGAAACCGGTTTTCCAATTGGAGATAAGCAAATTTTGTATCAAGAAATAACCCGGATATTGGACGGGGTTTTAGAACCGATTGAGCCAATCGTAAAATGCAATCGTCTTTACCGTAAAAACCGACCAACAGCGTCAATGCACGTCGGTGATTTGCAAGATAAGGAAAATATTGATGTTGGAGTAGATGAAAATGGAAAACCTGTAGTAGAAAAAATTGAACATCTTGGAAAGCAAATCACCCAGGCCATCCAGGAAGTCTGGCACCTTAGTCAAGCTAAGCCATATGTGTTCTTATTCTGGTTCAATGAAATTACGCGTGATGCCCTTCTGGAGGAGTGGAAAGAACTAATGGGGGATTATTTTTCCCCTATTCCAGTAAAAATTCATCCTGATCTTTGGGAAAAATTAGTTACTGACGATCAATTCGATTTCCAAGACTTATTAGAATCCCGACGAGCAAAGAATGGGAGTTACACCAAGAAAAAAGAGGAATTCTACAATTTATTAAAATCTGCTAACCGTATTCGAATAACTAAATGGGTCACATTTATTCGTTCTTTACGGGAGGAATATGATATTCACGGGAAGGAAAACGATCTGCCTGAATTAATGGCTGTGATAGAGCAACCAAGATTTATCGATAACAAATGGGATGAGCATTATGAAGAGCTACGCTCACCCAAATCAGTGATCCGAGAGGCTTGTGTCAAGTGCCACGTTCTTTCGCAATTTATTTTTTCAGTTGAAACGGCGAAACCCACACAGGTAGAATTGGATTTTCTAGAGAATGATGATAATTCCGAAGAAGGAAAACTAAAAAAGAAAGACATTAGACGTAACCTAAAAAATCACGATGCTGAGATGTATCGAGTTAAAGGTAGCCTTTACGATTTGCTTCTAAGGCAAACGGGTATTACCTTGGGATCATGGGATACCTTTTTGGCTCGCTTAGAAATTCCAGAAAAATATTTTCAAGCTGAAATCATCGGTTTATATAGGGCACGGTCTTACAAACTCAATCTGGATATACCTGTAGCAATAAGGTTTAGACGAGATATGCGTCATGCAGAAATGACTTTCCCAGGGATGAATGGAAAGTGGCTCCCGTATATAAAAGGATGTGTTCGCTTAGGAGAATTAATAATTCAAGATAAAGGGAAAATAATTTCGTGGCTGCCCGGGAAAGGGAAACAGCCCAATGAAGTCTGTCTAGACGACGAAAAAATTCTTACTTTTGTCGATAACGTCCTACGCGGGCCAGGCGGAAAGGATCGCATCGTTTTTATACACGCTAACAACTTCAGGACAAAGTTGAATATTGGTCTGAGAAATCCAGAAATGGAACTGAATAAATATAAAATAGATAAAACGATAGAGTTAACGCCTGGACAAATACCATCACTACGACTTATC
>JAAYUP010000030.1 GCA_012517635.1 Candidatus Atribacter alterifermentans | reverse complement strand
TGATCATCATCAGTCGTTACAAAAATGATATCGGTATCCATGATATCATTCATGGTCTTTTCCGGGGGAGAAAGAACGAGGTCTCGAAGAGTAACCGTCCCAATAAGATGACGCTGATAATCGGTCACGTATGCAGTATAAATCATATCTTCAGGAGGAGAAAGTTTTCGAATTCGCTCTAAAGCTTGGTCAATTGTATAATGCTCTTTTAAGTCGATATACCCCGGGTTCATAATTCGACCAGCTGAATTTTCCCGGTAACCGAGAAGAATACTCGCCATTTTTCGTTGATCGGGGTTTAAAAGAAAAAGGAGCTTTTTGACCACCTTAGCTGGCAACTCATCAAAAAGTTCCGTTCGGTCATCGGGTGACATAACATTTAATATTTCTGAAACTTTATCATCAGTAAAACTATTGAGGAGGTTTTCTTGATGCTCAAAGTCTAATTGCTCAAACACACCGATTGCCATATCCTTTTTTAATAAACGGAAAAGAATGACCTGGTTATCTCGATCAAAAAAGGTCATTAACTCTGCAACATCAGCTGGATGGAGATCGTTAATAAGCCCTTTTATTTCGAAAAATTTCTTTTGTTCCAATAACTCGTTTATTTTTTGCTGCAATTCTTCCATCTCGTTTATTGTTCCAGTGGGCATCCCGAGCACCTCCTTTAAATTATTTAATAAGAGAAAAAAGAAAAATTTTCCCCTATAACTTTAAATTAGTGAATTAAAAGCCTTGGTATTTCAATAGATAATAAGAGCTTCCTTGTCAAAAAAATTTATTATTATTTATCATATTTATTTTTTTTATATTTTATCTCCTTCTTAGTCTTCGAGCTTTCCTCTTTTGGTTTTTTTTGTTGATGAATCATTAGAAGTAATTCATATTTTGACTTTAAACCTGACCAATTAGGATTATCACGGTGAATCCATGCTAATCTTCTCAGAAGATCTTAACGGTGGGTTTACGACCTCAACCTATCTTTATTCGGGAGCTCTCTGGATAAAAATTTTTGGTTCATCAATTTGGTTAATTTCTTTGTCCATGGATATTTTTAATATCCGAAGAAATCACCAACTTGGTTCGATGACCGGGTAAAAAACCGAGGTTTTTAAAGCTAAAGAAACAGACCAATGGTTAAGCTTCGATGTTATTGATTATCCTGAGATTTCGAAGCAAATCTATCAAATATTATATCAGTAAAAATTGAAATCATAAACCAAAAGTGATATTTTACTTCAATTGGAAATTTCTAAATCTTCCTACTAGGTTGAAGTATCAGATAAGGAAGGAAATCCAAATTTAAAACCGTCATTGCTCGGAGCTCAATTGTTCTTTGGTTGGACGACGTGGCAATCTCATTTCATATTTTTTTTAAAATAATGAAAAGATGAGATCTTCACGCCCTTAGATACTGAGGGAGAAAGGGCAAGAGGAGGCGAGGGGGAGTATTAGCAAAAAATGCTGAGGGGGAGAGGGGAAGAATTAAAAAAGAATTAAAAGATAAAAGAAAAAATTACAAGATGAGATCCTCACGCCCTCAAAAAGCGAGGGCTCAGGATGATAGATGAAAAGCACACCCCCCTTGAATCCCCCCTCAATGGGGGAATTTATAAGATGGTATTTACAGGATTGAAATTCCTCATTATTCCTGAGTTTTACTGACTTTGATCGGCTTTTTCCGAAAGGTAAGAAGGTTAGGAATCATAACAACGCAAACCAGTACAATTCCTATAATCACCATCATCACTTGACCAGGAATGTTTTTCAAACCCATCCCATAGCGGAGTAATCGCATGAGGATAAGTGCTAAACACGCACCAACTATACTACCTCTCCCACCGGAGGGGCTTACCCCACCAAGCACAGCAATTGCAATGACTTCAAGCTCATAGCCAGTTGCTATATTGGGTCTTGAACTTCCTAGTTTGGAAGTGAGAAAAATTGCCGCCACTCCCGCCATCAATCCATTAAGAGTAAAAACAATTTGTTTTATTTTTGTTATCGGAACTCCCGAAAACCGAGCAGCGGTTAAATTGTTCCCCATCGAATATATTTTTCTCCCAAAAGTGCTTCGATGAAGAATAATGCCGTAAAGAACCGCACAAAGAAGGAATACCACGATTATAAACGGAATGCTGGTTTTACCAATGTATCCCCAAGCAAGATAGGAATACCAAGGAGGGAAACCCCCAACTGCTTGGTCACCAAGGAGTATATAAGCAATCCCTCGGTAAAGGGATGAACCGGCTAAAGTAACGATAATTGCCGATAGATTGGGCACTCGAGATATCATCAAGCCATTAAAGAAACCGCAACCGGTACCAACTAGTAAAGCGACAAAGAGCGCCAACTCCATTGGCAATCCAACTTTAAAAAAAAGAGCCATTACCACCGAAGAGAGAGCAGTAATTGAGGCTACTGAGATATCAATATCTCCGATGATGAGGACAAATGCCATAGAAAGGACCATGAACCCTTTTTCCAAAAAAACTGCCAGGGCATCCATAATACCAGCGTAACTCCAGAAGTGGGTCGATAGCCGACCATTTACAAATGATGTCCCTATGATCAAAATGACCAGCAACCCTTCCCAGCGGAAGAATGAACTCAAATTAAAACTTTCTTTTCTACTCATGGTATGCAGCCCTCGCTTCTCTCTTCTTTAATTGAGCTTTTTCGGCATTGCGAGCGATAAGAATATTTACCAACACAGCTACTAAGATGATGAGACCCTGTAAAGCCATTTTCCAGAAGGGAGAAACTCGAATCATAGGAAGGGCGTTATTGATAATTCCTATCGTTATTGACCCCAAGAGGACTCCCGATATAGTTCCCACTCCACCGGTGATGTTTACTCCACCTAAAACACAAGCTGCAACGATTGTCATAACAAAACCAGAAGCGGTATCGTTCTGTGCTGATGCGTAGCGAGCAACCCACATCACTCCCGCTAATCCATACAAAGCACCGGATAGTGTATAAACCAACCAAATGATAAACTCAGTATTTATCCCAATAATTCGGGCTGCTTCGATATTACTACCCACTGCGTAGATTTCTCGTCCTGTTTTGGTATGATTCACAAAAAAATAAAAAACGAAGTATACAATGATTGCAATGGTGATAAGGTTAGAAAACCCCAGTAATCTACCCGTTGCCATGGCTTTAAAAGAATCGGGCATTTCATAAGCGTTAATCCACTTCCCCCCGCTGATAATAAAGGTAATTCCCCGATATATATACATCATACTCAAGGTTGCGATGATTGGAAAAACTTTCCCTTTAGATACAACTAAACCAGTTATTGACCCAAATAAACTTCCTAACACAATTCCTATTAAAAGCATGAGTAAGGGGGATAAATAAGGATGGTCTTTGATCATCATCCCCGCAATCATACCGGTAAGCGCCAATCCTGATTCTGAAGAAAGATCGATACCCCCAGTAACTAAAACTAAGGTCATCCCCACCGCTAAGATGGAAAGGATTGCGGTGTCTAAAAGCATATCGTGAATATTCCCCCAGGTTAAAAAACGAGGATTCCGAATTCCTATGACAATGGAAATAATAATGATGAAAATAATAATTCCAAATTCCCGAAATCCCCTAATTCTAAGAAGCATCCCTAAACGTTTTGATTTATCATTTTTATCCATTTTCTCGACTCACCACAAAAAATTACTCGTGTTCTTTCAACACCGTGTTGATCTCTTTTTTCCAAAAAGAACGATCCACGTTTACCGCTGCCTCCATAAGTTTTTCCTGATTTGCCTCGTCACGATAAAAAATCCGATTGACACGACCTTCATGCATTACAAGAATTGTGTCACTCATCCCCAATACTTCTGGCATTTCCGAAGAAATCATAATGATGCCGAAGCCTTCGGCAGCCAGGTCCGACATAATTTGATGAATTGCTGCTTTGGCGCCCACATCAACCCCTTGAGTCGGTTCATCCATAATGAGTATTTTAAGCCGTGCAGCTAGCAATTTCGCTACTACAACTTTCTGTTGGTTCCCACCTGAAAGTGAACTCACCAAATGGGAAACATCAGGAGCCTTTATTTTCAGTAGATTGAGCATCTTCGTCGATATTTCCTTTTCCTTTGGAGGATTGAGCCATCCTCCTCGACTGAGTTGATCTACAATAGTAATGGTGATATTGTCATTAATACTCATTGGAAGAAACAAACCCTGTCGGAGCCTATCCTCGGGAAGGTATCCGATACCGTGGGAAATGGCATCCATGGGATTTCGAATAGTAACTTCTTGACCTTCTATCAATATCTTTCCTCTATCGGCTGGAGCAATTCCAAAAATCGCTTGGGCAATTTCGGTTCTTCCTGAGCCAACCAAACCGCTGAAACCCAAGATTTCTCCGGCTCGCAAAGAAAACGAAACATCTGAGAAATACCCGATCCGAGAAAGTCCTTCTACTTTTAAAATTTCATTCTTGATAGCAACCTTATTTTTAGGAAACATCTGGGTAATTTCCCGCCCAACCAAAGCTTTAATTAACTCTTTCTCAGTAATATCGTTTACTTTCCAAGTTCCCACACTTTTCCCGTCTCGCAGTACCGTCACTCGCTCACCAATTTCGTAAATATCTTCAAAACGATGGGATATAAAAATTACCGATGTTCCTTGATCACGAAGTTTTCTCGTAATAGCATAGAGGTCTTCAGTTTCTCGTTTGGTAAGGGCTGCAGTTGGTTCATCCATTATGAGAATTTTGGCATTGATTGATAAAGCTTTGGCAATTTCAACCATCTGTTGCTGTGCTACACTCAAAGAACCCATCACTGCGGTTGGGCTTACCTCAGCCCCTAATGAGGAAAGGAGTGCTTTTGCCTGTTGATACATCTCTTTCCAGAGTAATCTCCTAATCTGCGGTTGAATGAGGGGATGACCTAAAAAGATATTTTCGGTAACGGTAAGATGAGGAAAAGAAGCTGGTTGTTGATAGACTGCCGCAATTTGATAGCGGTTGGCGACCATGGGATTGGAAAAAATGACCCGCTGATCTTCATATATGATTTCTCCTTCATCCGGTTGATAAACTCCCGTTATAATTTTAATAAGGGTTGATTTTCCAGCTCCATTTTCACCAACCAGGGCATGGATTTCTCCATATCGGAGATCAAAATCAACTTGGTCTAATGCTTTCAAGCCAGGGAAAAATTTCGAGATTCCTTTTAATCTTAAAATATAACGATCCTGGTCCATATCGCTATTCCCATTGATAAGTCTAACTTTATGAATATATTTTAAAAGGGCAGGAATATTACTCCTGCCCTTTTATGTTTATCCCTTAATAGACATCTTTCCAATCATCAATGTTACTTTTATCAAAGCGGAAAGGAGGCCCAAGCAATACTTCAGTTCCTCCATCGGCTGCTTTTACAATAGTGTATTCTCCCATTTTCCCACCAGTGAATTTTTCTCCTTCACTTCCGGTTATATCACCATTGCATAGCAGCCCAGCCACATAAGCAGCAAGGTAACCCAGGTCAATTGGATTCCATAAGAACATCGCAGTACAGGTATCATTGTGAATCCATTCAGCCATTTCACTGGGAAGCCCGAGTCCGGTCAATTGGATTTTCCCCACCAGTCCGGCATCATATATTGCTTTTGCGGTAGCACTGATTCCTACTGTGGTAGGGGATATGATTCCTTTAAGATTGGGGTATGATTTGAACAAACCCATTGCTTCGTTGTAACTTTTATCTCGCAGGTCATCCCCGTAGACAATAGTAACTAATTCCATTTTGTCGTACTTAGGGTCTTCGAGTTCTTTTTTCATAAACTCGATCCAGGTATTTTGATTAGTCATGGTTGCTCCAGCTGAGAGTATTGCAATTTCACCTTCATAATTTATCATTTCAGCGATAGCTTGTACTTGTAATTTCCCAATTTGTTCAGAATCTGCCTGATTAACATGAACAATCCGTCCACCAGCATTCACTGCCGAGTCAAATGATACTACCTTAATTCCATTATCCATGGCTTTTTTAAGAACCGGAACGAGAGCGTCAAAGTCATTGGCAGTGACACAAATAGCATCGACTTTTTGAGCAATCAGATTTTCTATGATCTCGATTTGACCTTCTACTGTAGGGGTTGCTGGTCCTTGGAAAATGAGAGTGTCACCCAATTCATTTAGGGCTTCTTGTGCTCCTTTACCGCACGCATCCATAAATGGATTACCAAGGTTTTTCACAACCATGGCAACAGTATGACCTTCGGAGAAAGCATTTGCAGATATAAGAAAAATCCCTAGTGAAATAATCAAAAAAAGAATTAAAATCTTCTTCATTTTTCTTTCAACCTCCTTATTAAATTACCATTTCCATTAAATACTTTCCAATACTTTAAAACCTGCTTAATGATCAGTTATAACGAGAAAATTCTTCACCTCCTTCAATTAATTTAAAAAATTATTTTTCTTATCATTATTTTATGTATTCACCCTGCTTTCTGTCAAGGCAATTTTAAATTTATAACCAGGAATGATCTATTTTTAAAAATAATTATCTGTTTTAATCCCTCCTATACTGTAATGTTGAGCTGGAAGGGGAAAAATAGAATTGAAGGTTGTTTATAGATTCTATCAGAATAATACTGCTCATTTTTGGTTATTTGATTAAAGTAATTTGAAGGAATGCATCTCACATCATGAATGACAGGAGATGAGATTGCCATGGATCATGACCATAATCATTCAACAGCACGATTCCCAAATACTGATAAACCAAAACATTCTCCTCAGTCTCACCATGCAGGGCACGACCGACATGCCAGTCACAGCGTTGAAGCTTTTCGTACAAAGTTTTGGGTTTGTCTGGTTTTAACCATTCCAGCTTTGATATGGGAGCCGATGATTCAGCGCTGGTTTGGATATCGATTACCCCCCTTTCCTGGTTCCACTTTTATTCCTGCTCTTTTTGGAACCATCATCTTTATCTATGGTGGCTGGGTGTTCCTGCAGGGAGCATTTGATGAACTCTCAAGGAAGACCCCGGGAATGATGACCCTTATTGCGCTGGCCATCAATGTTGCGTTTTTTTACAGTATAGCGGTGATGTTGGGATTAAAAGGGCATACTCTCTGGTGGGAATTGGCAACTCTGATCACGATCATGCTCCTCGGGCATTGGATCGAAATGAGGTCAATCTCTCAAGCACAGGGTGCACTACAAGAATTAGCCAAGCTATTACCGGATAACGCGGTCCTTCTC
>JAAYUP010000385.1 GCA_012517635.1 Candidatus Atribacter alterifermentans | reverse complement strand
GGTTGCTGGACCAGAAAATCTCACGGCTACTGACCTTTTTAGAAAAGATGCTTTAAGGATAGCCACGAAGTATCCCAACATCACTCGCCGTTATCTTCAAGAAAAAGGCTTAAATGCCGATATCCTCTATCTCTATGGGTCAATCGAATTGGCTCCGGTTATTCATTTAACCGATGCCATCATCGATTTAGTTTCTACTGGCAAAACTCTTCGTGATAATAAACTGAAAATTATAGAGGAGCTTTTTCCTGTATCAGCTCGCTTAGTTGCAAATCGAATTAGTATTAAAACCAAAATGGAGAGTATTTTTTCTTTTGTTCAACAACTGAAAGGAGTAATCGGAGATGAGTGATTCTTTAATACAAATGAAAACGATTAAAGATATTAAAACACTTCCTTCCGAACTCCAGATCGATGCACGAATTGTCTATCATGAATTAAAGGAAGTTGAAAAGACGGTACAAGGAATCATTGAAAAGGTTATGAACGAGGGTGATTCAGGACTCAGAGTATTAACCGAACAATTTGATCATTGTCGCATAACTGATTTCATCATCCCCAATTCTGAACTGGAATGTGCTTGGCACCAGGCTGAACCGGAATTTCGAAATACCGTTGAACAAATTGTTCAAACCGTTCGTGATTTTCATTATAAACAGTTAGAGCATTCCAAATGCTTTGCTCGGAATCAATCCATTCTTGGGGAAATTATCTCCCCAATTGAGTCAGTAGCCACTTATGTTCCCGGCGGGAGAGCTTCTTACCCATCATCAGTCATTATGACAGTGGTCCCAGCTCAAATAGCTGGAGTAAAAAATATCCTTCTCCTTACTCCCCCCAATTCAAAGGGTGAAGTTTCCAAAGACATTTTAGCAATTGCCCATTATCTTGGTTTAAACAAGATAGCCAGAGTTGGGGGTGCTCAGGCTATTGCCGCTGTGGCTTTTGGCACCAAATCAATACCCCGAGTTGATAAAGTGGTTGGTCCAGGAAATATCTACGTTACTGTTGCTAAAAGACTTTTGTATGGCATTATTGGTGTTGATTCATTAGCCGGTCCTTCAGAAGTAGTCATCATTGCTGATGAAGCTTGCCAGCCCAGCTGGGTTGCTCTGGATCTTCTTGCTCAAGCTGAGCATGATCCTCTTTCCCGAGCAATATTATTTTCAACCAATGATGATGTAATAAACCAAGTTCAAATCGCGATTCAAAACGAGTTAAAATCCCATTCTTTACCCTTCGCAAAAGCTGTTCCCATTTATTTGTTCAAAGTTGATAATTTATTATCGGCATTTGAGATGACGAATCAAATCGCTCCTGAACACCTGGAATTATGTTGTACTGATCATCTTCGTCTGTTACCCCTTATTCGGCATGCCGGTGCTATATTTCTCGGAAATGGAGCACCCGTGGCACTTGGTGATTATGGATATGGACCCAATCATGTTTTGCCAACTATGAGTGGAAGTCGCTTCTCAAGTCCCCTTTCGGTACGTGACTTTTTAAAAACTTCATCCTATATTTTCCCACAAGAAGGAGACCCGACACTCATTTACTCTCGATATGCTCGTTTGGCGGAGAGAGAGGGATTTTTCTTTCACCGAAAATCTCTATTAGCTCGAATAAGTCCTCATGATAGAGTGTAGTACTAAAAGAGAATTAAAACCCAAGATTCGACATG
>JAAYUP010000384.1 GCA_012517635.1 Candidatus Atribacter alterifermentans | reverse complement strand
ATTTGAGACGGGGGTGTGGCTGTTGGGATTGGTTATCCAGGAAACTGGATTCACTTGGGCTCTTGAAATGCCACCCCCGTTTTTTTATTGTCCCTGCTAACGACTTGGGAACGGGGTATATATGTCATGATATGCAACCTCTTCCCCCCTCATCCCTCATAAAGAAAAAGAATCTATTGCCACTCTACTCTCACAGATCTAGCACCAATCGAACCATGAATAAGAATGAGTTTATACTATATATATTAAATAGGATTACAGAGATCGCTTTACTCAAGTCACGTCCTTCTTTTTTCATAAAATTCAAGAATCAAGACCTGACCCCTCAGATCCCTCTTTAGTAAAGGGGCATAAAAGTTTAGTTGAACCCAATTTTTTTAAATATTAAAAAACTTTAATAAAACTTTCAAATTTCTTTAACAATTCGGTCTTACTATTATTTACATAAAAAAAGAATTGGAGGTAATCTTTCATGAAGAAGTTATTTTGGATTTTAATCATCAGTTTGATGGTCGTGTCGTTCTCGATGTTGGCTATGGCAGCTGAAAAAATCAATGTGTCTGGTTCAACAACCGTTCTTCCCATTATGCAGATAATTGCCGAAGAATTCATGAATCAAAACCCGGAAGTCGAAATTACTGTCAGCGGTGGGGGATCAGGTGTCGGGATTGCAGCACTCATTGATAAAATCGCCGATATTGCCATGTCTTCCCGAAAAATCAAAAGTGAAGAGGAACAGAAAGGCATCTCGAATGGTTTAGCTATCCGTGAATTTGAAATTGCCAAAGATGCAATCACCATTATTGTCAATCCAGCCAATAGCAAAATAAACCGGATTGACAGTCAAACCCTTAAGAAGATCTATACCGGAGAAATTACTAACTGGAAAGAAATTACTGGTGAAGACAAAAAAATCGTGGTTATTTCCCGAGATACCAACTCTGGCACTTTTGAAGTATTTAATGAGCACATCTTAAAGAAAGACCCATTGGCTCCCTCTGTTTTGATGCTGGCTTCTAACCGGGCAGTCCTTGATGAAGTTGGGAAAAATCCCGATACAATTGGTTACGTCGGTATCGGCTATGTAAATGATCAAGTCAAGGGTCTTCTTTTAGATGGTGTGGAACCAACCAAAGAAAATGCTTTGAATGGGAGTTATCCTCTCAGCCGGAGTCTTTACCTTTATACTTCTCGTCCTCCTCAAGGGAATGAGAAAGCTCTCATCGATTATGTATTAAGCGATGAAGGCCAGGCTATCGTTGAAGAAGAAGGATTTATCAGAATTAAATAGGAGAATAAATAGACCAGCAGATTGATATGAAAACAACAACTTTTTCAATCTGCTGGTCTTGAATGACTTCCATGGACGTCAAGTCTTCTCTTCTTTATTATCTTGCTGATGAAAGTTATACCGTGGATTACATCGCTGGTTTTCTCAACAAGGAAGGGTTCACGGTTCAAGTCTTTTATAATGATACGGAGTTTTTAAAACAGCTTTCGATAAAACTACCTGATTGTGTTGTTCTTGATGGGTCACTTGCAAATGGGAATAGCTTGTTCATCTGTCGGTTACTCAAACAACAAAAAGAATGGCGTTATCTTGCTATTTTGTATTTGGCTCAATCAGATCAATCGAACGAACTCGTTCAAGCATTTGAAGCTGGAGCAGATGATGGTATCTCTCGTCCCCTTCATCCTCAAGAACTCGTTGCCCGCCTTCGAGCCATTTTGAGACGTCAGAAGAGTCAAAATATCCAAATTGGACAATTCATCCTTCATCCAGAGAGCTTGAGCATTCAGATTGGAGATTCCAAGATTTATTTTTCCTGGAGAGAGTATAAGATCCTTGAATTGCTCGTCCTACATGCTGGTGAAGTCTTCTCTCGGAACGTGATCTGTCAGCAGGTTTGGAAAGAAAAAACCCCGATTACGAATCGCATTATTGATGTTCATATCGTCAATATTCGAAAAAAACTTGGAAAATATCGGAGTCTGCTTCGGACCATCCGAGATAAAGGATATATGATCATGGCTTGTGATGGATAATGTGAATATTATGAATTTAAACCAATACTGATTATTTATCGATAAAAATAATTGCCGAGAGCTCGCGTGAGGAAAAACCGGTAAAAAAGAGGTACTAGTTTTTCCAGTTGTTCCTCAAAAAAGGAGTCGATAAAATGGAAACCCTTAAAAGAATCGCTTTAATTGCCCATGACCATCAAAAACCAGATCTTGTTGAATGGGCACAGTGGAATAAAAATATATTAGATCACCATTTCCTATTTGCAACGGGAACTACCGGACAACTCCTTAAAGATCAGGTCGGTTTGTCTGTTCATTGTTTGAAAAGTGGTCCTCTGGGAGGAGACCTCCAGATTGGAGCAAAAATTGCTGAAGGAGAAATTGATATTCTGATCTTTTTCTGGGATCCCCTAAAGCCCCAACCGCATGATGTGGATGTAAAAGCTCTTTTACGGATTGCAGTGGTATATAATATTCCCACAGCCTGTAATCGATCAACTGCTGATTATCTTGTCTCATCAGTCCTTCTTCAAAGTCACTACTAACCCCTCATTAAAAATTGCTAATTCTGCTCTTTTAATTGAATTCATTCTCTTAAAAACTCTCTTGAAAAATTGACTCTCTATTGGATAAGAACCATCGTTTTTTATTCATGAATAAAAGAATATGAACTTTTTAAAAAATTATGAAAAAACTTTAATATTCGATTCATACTTCTTTAATACAAAGTTGATAAAAAAATAGAAAATCATTCAAGATGAGGAGGTTTTAATGAGATGAAAATAACAAAGTTTACCATCCAAAAAGTTTTCATTCTGATGCTTTTCTGGAGCATGTTCCTGGTAAGTTCGGGACTTTGTGCTGACGAAATCCCTTCGGCTCGATATGTCTTTTTCTTCATCGGTGATGGAATGGGTTTAGCTTCCATCAAT
>JAAYUP010000383.1 GCA_012517635.1 Candidatus Atribacter alterifermentans | reverse complement strand
TACTTCTAATCCTGATTTGAAAGGGATCTATGTCACTGCCGGTGGTCCTTTTGGAGCAGCCAAAGCCATTAAGGATGCTGGATTGACTGGGAAATTGAAATTGGTGTGCCATGACTGGATGGAAGAAACTGTTGCTTATATTCGGTCGGGTGAAGTCACTGCCTGCCTCGATCAGGATCCTTTCAACCAAGGGTATGCACCAGTAATTTCGGCTTTCAATCAGATCGTCGCTGGTATTGTTCCAGAAGAAATTAACTTTTTCGAAGGGGATGTTGCTACTCCAGAAAATGTGAACGAGAAGATCCCGCAATAAGAATTAAACAGCTCGGTTTTTTATAGGATTGGGCTAATTGAATAGTCCAATCCTATTTTTTTAAAACCCTTCCACAATTACGTAATTGTTTGCTTTTCTTTTATCAGTCTCTTTAAAACTTGCTAATTTTGACGTTGTATTTTCTGGCAGATAAAAGTTTGATTTCTTCCCTTCCGTTTTGCCTGGTAAAGCGCATCGTCGGCATTTTTCAAAAGTGATTCAAGAGTATCGTTTGGAGTTTTTTCTGCAACTCCGAAACTAACAGTGATTCGAAATCCATATTGCGGAAAATGATAATCCTCAACCATTTTTCGAAGACGTTCGGCAAGATTTGCTGCCACTAAGGAATGAGTTTGTGGAAGAAGAAAAATAAATTCTTCACCACCAAAACGAGCTACGATATCCTCAATTCTGGAATTTTTGATAAAAATATTGCTTACATCAATCAAAACTTGATCTCCAACACTGTGTCCATGAATATCGTTAACAGTTTTGAAATGATCAATATCAGCCATAACCAAAGATAACGGTGAATGATGGCGTTTGGCAAAAGAAAAGGCACTTTCTAATTGAATCATAAAATAGCGACGATTCCATAGATTGGTGAGAGGGTCGGTATTCATCAATTTTTGAATAGTATCATTAGCTTTTTCCAGCGCTTTATTCTTTTTGTTGAGCTCGCGAACCAAGTCAGTCAGCTCGTTATTGAGGCTGGAAATTGTGGAAATTGTATTGTCCCCGGTAAGAACTGGTTTTTCCCCAATTATTAAATAAGAATCGTTTAAGCCAATAATCGTCCCAAAAACCAGAAAAGAAAAAGTATTTTCTCCCTGAAAAAGGAATTTAAAAGGATGAATTTCATTTGGTGAGGGGAGAGGTATCGTTTTTGTCGATTCAGTAGAAATGAAATCCGAAATTGTTCTTCCAATTGGTTCGTGTGAAAGATTCAGAAGTTTGATTAAGCCCTGATTGCAGCCTATGATTTCCAAATTTGAATTAATAATGACCATAACAATTGAACTCATTTGTTCAAAATACTGGAATAGACTTTCTTGATAAATAGAAAGATATTTTTTAAACATCTAAGGAATTTGCCTCATTCCACCAAGAATTGGCTAATTGTACTGCTTCTAATCCATTTGACGCCCAACCATCAGCGCCAATTTTTTGCCAGAGGTTAGTCGTATGAAAAAAGGCTAAACCTCCCACCATGATTTTTATAGCATTAAGATCAGGATCATTTTTCACTGATAAAATGATTTGTCTGGCATCTTCTATATGATAGGGCATAGTAACCGACAAACCAAACAGAAATGGCTTCTTTCCTTTCAAGTGTTCCAGAAGATCTTGTTGAGGAATATTCGTCCCTATATAATCCACATTCCAGCCTTCAATTTCAAGTAAATCAGCAACGATACGTCCACCAACTTCGTGAAACTCATTAGGTGCCGAGGTAATGACTGCATTTCCATATTTTGTATCTATCAAAGGAAACCGTGTATATAAGGAGGCCATTATCCGACTTACAATGGCTGTTGAAAGATGTTCTATTGCCACCGATATTTCCCCAATTTGCCAAAGAAAACCCACCCGATATAAAGCTGGTTGAATAACCTGAAGATAAAAGGGAGCTAAGTCGGCGGGGGTTTTCACATTTTTTTCCGAATAAAGAATGCAATTTTTATAATCGCCCTGTAGGAGATAATGAAGGAATTGCTCATGTTCTTTTTGAAGGTCCCCATGGAAGGAGAGTCCAATATCTCGATTGGTTTCCACCAAATCTACCAGAGCAGGATGCCATTTAATTAAAAAATGGTAAACGAGACTCAATGATTGAGCCTCATTTGATTTCAAATGTTCTTCGATGGCTTTTATCCACTGATGAAAAGCTATAGGAAAATAATCATAATGAAAACCATGAATGTGATAAGTTCGATAAACCCAGGGAATCATATTTATAAGCATATCGAAATCTTGGAGCTTCATAATTTGAATGATTAAGTTAAAATGATACCGGTGGTTGTCATACATCATTTGAAGGGGGTTGTAGCCAATTAACCGGTGAATATCAGGAAGCATACTTATTCGCGTATTTACCGTTTCAATGATTAGATCTTTTTTTCCGCATAATTCAGACCAAGAATGAGTTAAAGTTGTAGTTAACTGTTTGGCATCATTTCTCATCTGGTACAAAACCATTGGTCGGCTCAAATTAACACCTCCCTTTTTTAAACTCAAAAAATCTTTTTTTATTATACCTTTTTTAATGAGAAGTTATAAAATGATTCCCACTTCATGTTTTTCGTTGATTTTGAATAAGACCAATGCATACCTAACTCTATTGATTTTAAAAGCTTTTTCAAAATAATTTCTTTCCTTCTATTGGATAAACATTTCTTTCTTTTCTTTGTTATTATTCTAAGTTGGGTATTGAGTGAAGTAAGAATCCTATCTGATACTGTGGAGGTCATCCTGAACCCGCTTTCTTACTCCTTTTTCTCTCCCTTACCCCCTCGTGCTTTTATTCTTTGATGGTGTGAATATCCCATCTGACTC
>JAAYUP010000382.1 GCA_012517635.1 Candidatus Atribacter alterifermentans | reverse complement strand
CATCCTTTAAAGTTTTTATAAAAAAAGAATCGAAAAGATGAGATCCTCATGCTGAAAGGAACCGATCAGGATGACAGCATTGAGGGAATCATGTTAAATTGTATTTTTCGGATCGACGTTAACAGCAATTTATGGAACTCAATACAAATGAACACCTAAAAATTGCCATACCATACTGCTACATGAAACAAGAATCGTACTTAATAAGTAGTTCCCCTCAATAAAAAAGCTTTGGGAATGGCTTGATTTATTAAGCTCACAAAATGGTTAACAAGAAAAATAATTATTAAAAATTAAGAAATAGAAGTTACCATATCAATAACCAAAAGAAAAGGAGGTAAAGAAAGTTGGAAATTGAGCTGGTCACTATAGACAACCCCAACTTGTATAATTTTATTTTAGGACAAACTCATTTTATTAAAAGTGTTGAAGATATCTATGAAGCGGTAGTTGGAGCCTCTCCGTCGATTAAATTCGGCTTAGCTTTTTGTGAGGCTTCGGGTCCCTGTTTAGTTCGTTGCGAGGGAAATGATGTTGATCTCATTGATTTAGCAGCTAAAAATGCTTTGAAATTAGGCTGTGGTCATAGTTTTATTTTATTTTTAAAAGATGGGTATCCAATAAATATTTTAAACGCAATCAAGATGGTTCCAGAAGTCTGTCGGATATTTTGTGCCACGGCGAATCCCTGTGAAGTAATCATTGCCAGTTCTCATCAGGGTCATGGTGTTATGGGGGTAATTGATGGGTTTCCACCCAAAGGAATAGAAAGCGAAAAAGATAAATTGGAAAGGCAGGAACTTCTTCAGAAGTTTGGTTATAAACGATAATAAATAATAAGCTGAAAGGAGAGGAACTGTGGACGCCATTGAAGTATTGAAAACCAGGCGATCAATCCGCCGTTACCTTAAAAAACCAGTTGAAAAAGAAAAAATTGAAACCATCATCGATTGTGCCCGTCTTGCTCCAACTGCAATCAATATTCAACCGTGGGAATTTATTGTTTTAACTGATCCTCAAATAAAGAAGGATGTTGCGGAAGCAACTGATTATGGTAAGTTTATTCAAGATGCACCAGTTGCTCTTATTGTTATCTGTAAAAATGTTAAGTACTTTCTTGAGGACGGCTGTGCAGCCACTACTAATATTGTCAATGCAGCTCATGCACTGGGTTTAGGAACGTGCTGGATTGCAGGAGATAAAAAACCCTATGCTGATAAGATTCTTGAACTCATTCATGCACCAAAAGATTACCGGTTAGTAAGCCTTATTTCTCTTGGTTACCCTATGGAAACTTCTCGAGGTAGCCAGATGAAAAGGGCGCTCAGCGAAGTCATTCACTGGGAATCATTTTAACTAAAGGAGTCGAAGGGAATGAAAATAGGTGTTCTTTCTGATTCTCACGATGCTTTAGAGAAAATTCAAAAAGCAGTTCAGATATTTCTGGAAAAAAAAGTTGATGGAATCATCCATGGTGGTGATTTTGTAGCACCCTTTTCAGTGGCAATATTAGCTCGTTTAACTATCCCCTGGTGGGGTGTATTAGGGAACAATGATGGTGAAGTTGTGGGGATATTTCAGAAGTCAAAAGGATTAATCCATTCCTATTATCAAGAAATTGAAGTCAATTCCTATCGAATTTGGGTTTCTCATTATGTTCGACCGGCTGAACTCGCTTTTCAATCGGGAAGATATGACTTATCAATATTCGGCCATACACATGAAAAAAAGATCCAGGAAGAAAAGGGTCGGTTCTTATTAAACCCCGGGGAGAGCTGTGGTCTCCTTACTGGAGTAGCTTCGGTTGCCATATGTGATTTAAAGAAAAAAGAAATCGAATTTCTGGAAATTTAATTTTCTGGAATGAATACTGATTTCTTTCGTTTTAATGGATAGGTAGGGGACTTCTATTTTATCCAAATAAATGAATTGAAAAAATGTAAGAAAACATTTATTATGCTTATAATCTTGTTAAGTTGAGTTACTCAATAAATGACTGGATCTGAATCAAAGTCAACGAAGAAGTGACATGGTTGGGAGAAAGCACCTGGGATGATTGTTGATAGAAATTTATGATTTCGGGAGGAGAACCAATGGAGATAATTCGAGGTCATTTTACCCGACAGCTGAGGGAAGTTCAGGAAGATCTGGTAAATATGACCCAGGCTGCTAAAAAGATGTTACAAATGTCGATTGAATCACTTCAGGAAAGAGATGTTGCTAAAGCAAAAGAAGTTATTGCATTGGATGATATCGTTGATTCGTATAATTATAAGATAGAAGAGAAATGTCTAAGAATGATTGCTCTCCAACAACCAGTGGCGAAAGATTTACGAGTTATAGCTGCTGTTATGAAGATTATAACTGATGTAGAAAGAATCGGTGATTATTCAATTGATATCGCCAAGTTCAGTATCCGACTTGCCGACAAACCGCTTTTTAAACCGCTTATCGATGTTCCAAAAATGGCTGATATCGTTGTCAAAATGTTAGAAGAAACCTCTGCCACCTTTATTCAAAAAGATTTGAATGTTGTTCAAAAAGTTGTCGAGGATGACGATAAAGTAGATACTCTTTATCGAGCGGTCCATGAGGAAATTGTTAATTACATTGAAAAAGACCCTTCAGTTACCAGGCAGGCTATTTGTATTTTAATGATTGCTCGTTATCTTGAAAGAATTGGTGATCATATTACCAATATAACTGAGCGGATTTATTATATGGAAACCGGTGAAATGATTGAACTTCACCAATAACATGGAAATGAAGAACTTTTCAACTGAGAAGAGAATTCATTATTTTTCTCAGCCGGGCAAAGAAAATACTCAAAAAACTTTGGAATTAGCTGCCGAGAGAGCTGTATTGCTTCAGTTAAAAGCAATATTGGTTGCGACTAAAAGTGGTGAAACGGCATTGCGTTTAGCGGAGGTATCTCAATCGTCTCGCTATTCGGGAAGAATAATTGCCGTGACTTACCATCAGGGTTTTTTTAACGATGAATCATCAACCATATCAAGGGACGTACAAAAACTTCTTTCCGAGAAAAACATTCCAATCGTGATGTCATCACACGCTCTGAGTGGGGTGAGCCGATCTTTTCGGGAAAAGTTTGGGGGAATCAGTATACCGGAAATTATTGCTGAAAGTTATCGGAGAATATCCCAGGGATTTAAAGTTGCAGTGGAAATTACAATCATGGCTGCTGATGCTGGTGCAGTTTCATCAGACCAAGATGTAGTTGCAATTGGGGGACAAAGTCAGGGAGCGGATACCGCTTTGGTTTTAAGACCGGCACATCAAAATTCTTTTTTAAATTTGAAAATAAAAGAAGTTATCTGTTTTCCTTCTTAAAAAAATATTCAATGAAAAATGAATCAGGGAAGGGGAAATAGGAATTTTTTTAAAAAAGGAGGAATATTACATGGTAGCAACTTTTAAAGCGAGTGGACATTGGGATGGGTGTTTAAGAATAAAATCGATGATACGTGACTTTTCGCTTTCTTATGATGAACCCCCTTCCTTAGGGGGTGAAGATACTGCTCCCAATCCGGTTGAAGCAATGCTTTCGTCTTTGGTTGGCTGCTTAGGTATTGTTGCCTGTGTGGTGGCAAATGAGAAAAAGATACCTTTTGAAGGAATTGATATTAGTGTTGAAGGCGATCTTGATCCGAGAGGATTTATGGGACAAGATAAAAACGTCAGACCGGGAATGCAAGCTATCCGATATACTATCAAAGTTAAAGGAGATATAAGCGAAGCACAGTTCAAGGAATTTTTAGAGGAAATCGAAAGAAGATGTCCGGTTTCCGACACCTTGAAAAACGGAACAAATATTACTGGTCAAATTATAAGTGCTTAAGAAGCAGTTTTGTAGGAAATTTATGAATGAATTTGAGTTGATGAGATCAAAAACGATTTGATTGAAAATTATCATTCAATAGGTTTTTCCAAGTCGGAGGTGTAAATGGTCAACCGTTGATTTTAAAGCCAGAGGGTAAGAATCCCCTCTGGCTTTTTAATTTGAATCTGTTTGATTTCAAAATTCTGTAAAACGATTTATTTATTGAAACGATCAAAGAAGATGTATTTTGAGTTTCAGGCCTTGTTTTCTTTACCAATTCAGTAAAGAATGGAGATAAATTTTTTAATTCAAAGAGAATAGGTATTCACCCATCGTTTTTGTGTAGAGAGTTGAATTTATAAAATAAATAATGGAGGAAGCATATGAAAGCTGCAGTTTTAGAAGGAATTGACCAACTGGTGGTTAAAGAATTGCCAGATTATAGAGTTGGACCAGGTGAAGTATTGGTTCGAGTCAAAACCTGTGCAGTTTGTGGATCTGACCTGCGAATTATGCATTCGGGGAATCCCCGCGTGAAGTATCCTCAAATCATAGGACATGAAATTGGCGGAGAGGTTGTTGAAGTCGGAGATGGCGTTGAACGGTTAGGGGTTGGAGATCGAGTAGCTGTCGGAGCTGATGTTCCCTGTGGGAAATGCCATTGGTGCCAGAATGGTATGGGAACGAACTGTGCTATTAATTATGCTGTCGGTTATCAATTTCCCGGTGGTTTTGCAGAATATATCCTTTTGAATGAATTAACGGTAAATCAACAGGTCGTTAATTTAATACCCGATACCCTATCCTTTGATGAAGCCAGCTTGGCAGAACCTTTAGCTTGTGCCATAAATGGTTTGGAGATGAGTCAGTTAGGAGTTGGAGATGTGCTTTGTATTATTGGAGCTGGTCCAATAGGTTGCATGATGATTGAATTAGGTCGTCATATGGGAGCAACAAATATCATTGTAATTCAAAGGTCACAAAAACGGTTGGATATGGCTAAAAAATACGGTGCTGATCATTACTTTCTTAGTGATGACCCTGATATAGAAGCAAAGGTGAAAGGAGTTACGAAGGGTGAAGGACCAGATGTCATTATGATTACCTGTTCTTCTCCTGACGCTCAAGAACAATCCCTCCTTTTAGCCCGACATCGAGCACGAATTAATTTTTTTGGAGGTTTAGCTTCAAACGCCAGAAAACTCAACATATCCAGTAACCTTATTCATTATAAAGAGCCTACTGTGTTAGGAAGTCATGGCAGCCTCCCTCGTCATCATAAGAAAGCTATCCAAATCATTGATAAAAGGATGGTTCATGCTGCTCAATACATTACTCATCGTTTTCCTTTGGATCAAATCCACGAAGCTTTTCATGCTGCAGAATCAAGAGAAGGATTGAAAGTTGTGGTGAACCCTTAGAGATGGATACCATGAAAGCATTAGTTCTGCTGAAAAAGGGCGATATTCAACTGCAAAGTGTTCCAAAAGCGAAACCTGAAAAAGGAGAAGTTTTATTACGGGTAAAAGCTTGTGGTATCTGTGGGTCGGATATTCCACGAATTTATGGAGATCTTGCTTATTATTATCCCTCGATCCCCGGGCACGAGTTCGCTGGTGTAGTTGAAGAAGTTGGCGATCCCAGTCAAGACAATAATTGGATCGGAAAAAGAGTGACGGTTTTTCCTTTGATTCCCTGCTATCATTGTCATTTATGTCAGGTTGGTTTGTATGAAATGTGTGAAAATTATGGATATATTGGATCGCGACGTGATGGTGCTTTTGCGGAATATGTTACTGTTCCGGTTGCCAATTGTTTAGAACTCCCCGAAAAGGTTTCGTACGAATCGGGAGCCTTAAGCGAACCAGCTGCAGTGACCCTGCATTGTCTGCGGAGGACATCAATACCTTTTGGAAAAACCGTTGCAGTGTTTGGTTTGGGTCCCATTGGAGTGCTTTTTGGAATTTGGGCAAAAATTTCAGGAGCCAGGTGTTTAATCGGTTTCGATATTGATCAGCAAAAAGTAGATTTTGCCCGGGAAAATGGTTTTGATGAGGCAATGATTCCCGAACCAGAAAAATTAGTAAAGGCTGTGGAAAATTATACCGAAGCTGGTGGCTTCGATCTCACTTGTGAAGCTTCGGGAAGCAACCGAGCCCTCGTTCAATCAATAAAAATAACTCACAAGTTTGGAGAAGTTCTGCTCTTGGGAAATCAGGAACGGGATGTTACCTTAACCCCTCAAGAGATGAGCCTTATTTTGAGAAAACAGTTGACGTTACAGGGGACTTGGAATTCTCGATTTACTCATATTGGATCGGATTGGAAGGCAGTTTTGGAATTTGAGAATTCTGGCCAAGCCAATTTTAAACCATTCATTTCTCATCGTCTTACTTTGGAAGAAGCTCCTGAGTTTATTAAGCTTATGAGAGATAAAAAAGTATTTTATAACAAAGTTCTCATCATTCCTTGAAAAACCGATTCATAATAATATTATTGATTCAACTATAATTTTAAAGGAGGAAAGTCAGTTATGAATGAACAACCGGTAAAAATTAGCGCATCATTGGATTGCACTAATTATTTAGATTTACTATCGGATATTCGAAAATTAGAAAGAGGCGGAGTTGACATGCTCCACCTAGATATAATGGATGGACATTTTGTACCAAATTATGCTCTGGGTACGAATTTGCTCCGTAAACTTCGTCCCCAAACGAATCTTCTCTTTGATGTTCATTTCATGACCAGTAATCCTGATGTGTCAATTCCCATTTTTGCCGACTTAGGCGCCGATATCATTACTTTTCATGTTGAAACCACATCTCGTCTTCATCAGATGGTCAGTTCTATAAAAAATTTAGGGAAAAAGGCCGGATTAGCCTTAAATCCTTCAACACCTCCAGATATTTTAGAGTATATTCTTCCTTATATCGATATGGTTTTAGTTATGACGGTAGATCCAGGATTTGTTGGACAAAAATTTGTACCAGAAGTGGTAAAAAAAGTTCAAATCATCAAAAGCCTGATTGAATCCTACCAATTAAATATTGATATTGCTGTAGATGGAGGGATTGGCGAAAAAACAGTTCCACTATTAAAAAAGGCCGGTGCCAATGTATTTATAGCTGGGACTTCCAGCATCTTTTCCGGAAAAGAAGAAATTGAAGCTGCATCCAGAAAATTGAGAGAACTATGTGAAAAAACCTATTAGGGGGGTGGAAAATATGTCTTTTTATGAAGATCTTTTCAATCAACTTTTAGCTTGGAAAAAAATCGATACCCACGAGCATTTTCTCCCTCAAAATACTTATCAAGATCAACCGGATATTTTGTTTGCTATCCTTCGGGAAAGTTATTTACCCTGGATTGTTTATGGAGCCCGAGATCACAATATTGTGACAATAACCCGTGATGGCCTTTTACATGGGATGAAAAAAATACCAGCCAGTGCCTTTTTACGATATATCATTGAAGCTTTTCAATATATGTATGGTTTTTCCGATAATGAAATCAATGAAAAAAATTGGGACCAGCTTTCTCAACTTATTCGAGAAAGTTATTCAAAGAAAAATATGCTTGACCACTGGATTTTTAATAAACTGAATGTTGAGAAAGTTGTTCATGATCGTTACTGGAAATTGGGAGAATTCGATATAGACTTAAATCATTATTATCCAGTGTTGAGAATTGATCCATTGTTTTGTGGCTATTCAAAAGTAAAATTAAATCATGACCGGATGAACCCACATATCGAAGCAGCCAAGCAGGGCATTGGCATTGAAACATTTGATGAATATCTTTCCTATATTGATCGACTTTTTAAAAACGGAATTGCCCAAGGAATTGGTACTATGAAATGCGCAGTTGCCTATGATCGAACTCTTCGATTCGAAAGGGTTGAACGGGAACGGGCTGAAAAAGCTTTTTATAAAAAGGATGGAACCGAGCTCCCATCTGAAGTGAGGGATTTTCAGGATTATATTTTCCATTATTGCCTTCAGAAAGCAGTTGATTACAATCTACCAGTTCAAATTCATACTGGTCCGGGAAAGGCATTCGAGTCAGCTGCTTCACATTTAGGGAGTATTTTTGAAGAATACCATGAGCTAAAAATATCACTTTTCCATGGAAGTTTCCCT
>JAAYUP010000381.1 GCA_012517635.1 Candidatus Atribacter alterifermentans | reverse complement strand
GGTCTTCAATGCCAAATACTTCAAAAAACTTTTCGGTTAATTGATAAAGAAAAGGTTTCCCTGGTCGGTCAACCTGACCAGCTATAGAAATTAAACCCCTCTCTAAAAGAACACTGATAGCAGCACCAGAATCAACACCCCGTTTTATGTCGATTTGGGTTTTCGTAACTGGTTGCTCAAGGGATACAATTGCTAAAACCTCTAAGGCAGCCCGGGAAATTCCTTTCTTAACCGTAACCTGGGCATACTCCTTCAAGCGACTTCCGTATTCTGGTCGAACAGCCATTTGCCACTGTCCGGCAACTCGACGTAAAAATATGGCACTCTGCCGTAACCGATAGTCTTCCGATAAATTTAATAATTCTTTTTCAACCTTTTCCCGATTAGCTTGAGTAACTTTCATTAACTCTTCAATCGAAACCGGCTGGGGAGAGGAAAATAGAAAAGCCTCGATTAATCCTTTTAATAGAAGGTCATCACTCATCTTTTAAAAAATACACCAACCCATCTTCTTCTTTCATTTTAAGAAGATCTCGAAAAACCATGTCTAATAAGACTAAAAAGGTTGCAATTACTATTCTTAATTCTCGGCCTTTCTGAAACAGAGAATCCATTCTTAACCATTGACCGATATGCTGATTAAAAAAATCGTTGATATAATCTCTTTGTTCTTCAATACAATTTTCAAAGTGATCATCTATTTCAATCATCGATTGGTTTGATTCAGTATTCAAAAATTTTCGATATAAACCCAATAAGCTGTCAAACGAAATTTTTTCTAAATCCAGAATTTCACGGGTTTGAATTTTTTTCCAGCGTTCAGGAGGAACTTTTATAATGTTTTCCTCATGTTCTTTCAATTCGGCAAGAACCTGAGAAAATAATTCAAAGATCTTTTTCTCAAAAGACTGATTTTCTTCCTCCTGGATTTCTTGCTCTTCGATTTGAAGAATCTCATTCAATTGTCTTTCAACTTTTGCTATCTCTTCTTGAAGGAGGTTCACCTTTTCCCAAAGAGTATTGGCTTTTTCTATCCGTTTTTTCCAATCGGTATCCATAATCTATCGAGGTATTTGATAAGCAATATGCATGGCGTCCCGAACTTTTTTCATCGTTTCGCGAGCAAGAGCTTGGGCTTTCCGACTCCCTTCTACTAAAATATCTTTAACCAACTGATCTTTCCCCTGATAGCGTTCCCGAAAAGGTGAAATCTGTTCCAAATAATTAGCCATCAAACTCAATAGTTCTTTTTTACAATGAACACAACCTACGTCTCCCGATCGGCAATCTTTTTCAATTTGAGCAACTCGAGGGTTACCAACAATATTCTGAAAAGAAAATACATTACATCGTTCTGGATGCCCTGGATCGTGTTTTCGAATTTTCTCTGGATCGGTAAACATCGAAAGAATCTTAGTTCGTAATTCTTCTTTGGTATCGGAAAGACCAATAGCATTATTTAAACTTTTACTCATCTTTTTCCCATCAATTCCTAAAATTCTTGGATTTTCAGTTAGAAGCGGTTGGGGTTCTTTAAAGACTTCTTGTTGATAGAGGAAATGAAAACGACGAACTAACTCTCGGGCAATCTCAATATGAGGAACCTGATCTTCTCCAACCGGCACCTTCACCCCCTGATAAATAATAATGTCAGCAGCCATTAAAACCGGATAGCCAAGGTGTCCATAACCAACTGCTTCTTTCAAACCCATATCTTGGAGTTGCTGTTTTAAAACTGGATTTCGCTCCAACCACCCCAAAGGAGTGACCATAGAAAGAAGAAGATGGAGCTCAGCGTGTTCTGGAACCAGCGATTGAACCATTGGAATACATATTTCCGGATCAATACCCACGCTAAACCAATCAATAGCCATATCAATAATATTTCGCTCTATCTCCTCAGTATGTTCAAAAGAGGTTGTCAAAGCATGCCAATCGACTATACCAAAAATACAGTCATATTCTCTTTGTAATTGCAACCAATTTTTTAATGCTCCCAAATAATGACCGATATGCATTTTCCCAGTCGGTCTCATTCCACTAAAAATTCGATCTTTACTCCCCACGTTTTTTCATCCTTTCCCAATATTGCTTAATCAATTGTTCTTCTTCAAAACGAGTTCCGGCATATCCATCAATTTTTGCTAATTTGAGCTCGCTCAGCATTGTAGCATAGTGAGGACCAGCTTCAATTCCCATTTCCTTTAAATCTGAACCTTTTAATATGGTTTTGATGTCTATCCATTCTTTGAGATAATTGTTGATTCGCTTATTAACTAAACTTTCCTCTGGATAAATACTCAATAAATAGTATAAAAACTCAAGAGGTATTGAGCAACAGCGTAGATAAACTTCAGAGGGACGAAGGTCTTTTTTTTCCATAACTGATATAAATTCATTTTTTTGTAAATGATAACTCAATACCTTATGGGTAAAATGACGAGATAAAGCTAAACGCTTTTGTAGGAATGAAATTTGTTTTACATCAAAATCATCGAAAAGAGGAGTGAGCTGATAAAGAAACCGATCAATTCCCAAATCGATTCTTAATTCTAACAGTCTTTTTTCCACACTCACAAACCGATCGGAATATTCTCTTTTCCAAATACAACCTGGTAAAATTGATGGAATCATATCCAGTTGGTATAGACGTTCTAAATAACGATAATAATGAGGAAGCTCCAAGATGAATTGGATTTCTTCTTTGAGACGATCCGGTTTAATGCTGTCTAATAAATTTTTTCGGATAGTTTGTTTTAAGAGACTCATAGTAAAAGGTTCGATGTGAAAACCATATTTTTTTTCAAACCTGACCGCTCGTATTGATCGAGCTGGATCATCAACAAAACTTAAAGGATGAAGAACTCGAAGAATCTTATTTCTCAGATCACGATAACCACCAAAAAAATCAAAGAGTTCTCCCCAATTGTCGGGATAAATACTAATTGCCATGGCATTTAAAGTAAAATCTCGACGAAATAAATCTTTTTTTAAGTCGGAATATTCAACATCAGGAGCTGCTCCCGGAAACCGATAAAATTCCTTTCGGGCACTCGCAAAATCTATTCGTTTCTTATCTTTTAGAAAAATGACTGACGTCCCAAAGGGAGGATAGGCAACCACCTTCCCATTGATGAGTCGGTTCAGATTCTGTGAAAATTCAATCGCATCACCCTCTACAACCAAATCCAAGTCATGGTTGGGAACACCTAAGATGATATCTCTTACCACTCCTCCTACTAAATAGGTTCTCACACCAATTCGGCGGGCAAATCCACTGATCAGATTGATGAGTTCCAAATCATCAGCAGTAAAGTGGGCAAATACTGATTCTGAAACATTTAATCGGGTCAATTCATTTACCACAATATTTTCCTTCTGATGAAAAACTCGCAAAAGATCACTTCGGGTAATGATACCGATTGGTTTTCCTGCTTTGATAACCGGTACCCGTCCAATATCATTCTCAACCATTAAATTGCGTATGGTATAAATTGAGTCACGAGTTGATACTCCAATGATTTGAGGGGACATAAAGCTTTTTACTGGAGCATTTTGTAGACCATGGTGGATGGCTTTTTCCATATCTCTCCTGGCAATAATACCCACTAACATCCCCTCATCGTCCACCACCGGTAACCCAGAAAAACCTGATCGGATTAAAGTTAAATAAGCTTCATTAATGCTACTTTCCCGGTGAACAGTTTTTACTGGTGTTGACATAATATCAGCCGCCCGAGTAAAAGAGAATGAGCGTTTCATCATATTGATGATTTTTTTTCTGACTTCTTCCAAAGAACTTCCCTTGATCGAAGCCGATGCTGCACTTTTATGTCCCCCGCCATTCAAGCCGGTAGTAATGATGCTTACATCGATTTCTTCCAGCCGGCTACGAGCAATAATGTACACCTTATTTTCCATATCATAAAGTGAAAAAAGGACATTAATTTCTTCCAAATCCATTAATTTATGAACCAAAAAAGATACCCCATCGACATAATCCTTAACCTGAACTGAAGTAAAATGAACCTGAATCCCATTTACTTCAACCACGGTTAGGGAGTTCACCATAAGTTTTAAAACATCCCGTTGCT
>JAAYUP010000380.1 GCA_012517635.1 Candidatus Atribacter alterifermentans | reverse complement strand
GATAGTCATGAAGACACCTCTCTCTTTTTGGTGATTGTTTTATTTCCTAAGTCAATTCTACCAGAAAAGAGGGGTGTTTTCATTAAAAAACCCTTTAAAATCAAGGCTTTCCATTAATTATTTTGGTGCGAAAGTTGAGTTAAATAATTATTTCTGATAAAATTGATATAAGAAATAAATTTCTCATCAAAAAGAGAAATTGATTTCCAAAAAATACAATTTCCATTATAGTGAAATAAAATACTTTTAAAAATTAAAAGGTGAATAAGTAAATAATAAATTGACTTTATAAAGTTGTTCAGCCAAAGTTTAGTCTTTTTTCTTCAAGTTTTCATATTGTGTCTAGTTAAGTCACAATAATTAATCTTTAAGTAAGTTATCTATAGGTTAAATTGAGATTTCATGTGATCAATATTGGATGGATTGTTTATTCGAAGGAACTTGCTGCTTGATTAAAGTCCCCAAGATGGAAGTATAAATGTCCCTCGGCTTTTATAGTAGTTGGTATGATCTAATCAGAGGCGAATAACCTCATTGAAAGTTTTTTTGTATAGGAGTTTTTAAATTTCTTTAGAAATTCCTTTCCCTAATGTAAGTTAAAGGCTGCAATGCTAGTTACTAACAAGAGGGATGACTTCGTTTAAATGTTGGTGGTAGTGATAGTTTAAATTGATGTTGATAATACAACCTGAGATTTCAAGCTAACTAATTGGATTACCTTTTTTGTTAAAATAGCGATGTTGAAATTTTGCCAACTTACCCGAGAGACAAAAGCAACCTTGATTACTTCTCCTTCGAATTGATGACAAGAGTTCAACTAGTTCTCAACTCTTCTGGAAAATTGAACTAAATGGCTTTTCCCTCAAATAAAGGGTTTTTAATTAATTTTTAAAAAGTTTGCAATCCTGATACGGATATTTCAAGAGTCATAATGTCGTATCATTCGATTCCCAGTGAGTATCCAACCAAAAAGACAGATCCTAATTTTCTGGGAAAAGTTGATGAGATCTTTAAAGGAATCACCTTACCTTTGGGGTTCACTGTTCGAAAGGATCAAAAAATCATTCTTTTGACTTTTTGCAAAGATCTCGATAATATTGTATTCTTATCCATTATTTGTGCTTATGATCTTTTTCTTAACTGCCTAGTAGTTTTACCATCCATCATGCATAACATACCAATTAACTTGAATTCCTCCATGAGCATTAGTGAAAAAGCCAGCTCCCCAAGTTACTATCTTTCTATCTTCATCAATAAAAAGGATAGATATCGCTGAAGTTCTAATTCGAACATTAACCCGGGGAAAACTATTTTACCAATGAGCAGGTAAGGATGACATCCTCAATCATTGTTACCAAAATGAATAATTGTAATCATCTTTTGCTCTCGTTTTTTTTACCTAATTTTTGACTTGATTTTGATTTATTCATGTTGAAAAGTAAATATGACAAAAAAATCTTTTGTATCGGTAACCATTTCTGGGGGAAGTACCGGGGGTTTTTCCAGGTTTTTTGGTTTGGTCGTTCTAACTCCTTTTGCGCTCCGCAGAGCAATTTTTCCAATTAATTCATCAGCTTTTTCAGCACTCTGAATGGGTTCGGTGGCGATTGCTGAAAAAGAAGCTTCGATATCCTGGGCTTTCTCTTTAGAGGTAAGAACATAGATTTTTTCTTCACCGCTCTGTCCACCAAGGTAGAAAAAGAGTTTGTCTTTGACGTCACCCGGGATCCAATATTCTCGACCAGCTACAACTGGATTGCCTTGGGACGAGAAACGCGAATTGGGGAAGAGTTTATCAATTGTTCCTGCTGAATCAATCTGGTAGATATAGACATAACAATTCTGATAGGGTTTAAAGTAAACCTGGTAGTAGTCGTCTTCAGTAAGGATCATTCCTTCATACATAGACCCTCGCCATTCATTTTTCACAAAAATAAAATCAAGATCGAGTGAAAGGGAGCCACTAGCTATCCCTCCAGATTCAGGAGTCCTCCCCAGCTTCTTGATTTCAACCCGTCTGTTTTTCTCCCAGGCGGCCTCATTTTCACCTACAACAAGCGGATCGCTCTCCCCGTATCCTTTTGCTTTGAGCCTCTCTCTTTTTATATTAAAGTTTTGGATCAGGTATTCTACCACGCTTTGAGCTCTTTTTTCTGAAAGGACTTGATTGTATTCATCGGTACCACGGCTATCAGTGTGTCCACCGATCTCGAATTCTAAATAAGAAAGAATTTGAGAAGAAAGAGCCTTTCCGATTTCATCAAGTTGAGCTCGGGCACGGCTGTTGATAGCCGAGCTGTCATAATCGAAGGGAATCTGATTCAAATCAAAAACAATGGTGGCTTCTCCAGTTCCACCTGCACTCTTTGGATCTGGTTGGATGAAAAAATCAATGATTTCTTGCTTGGTTATTATTTTCCCTTCAGCGAGACCCCATAAACAATAGAAAATAGCTAATGTAAGAAGAATAACCAAAAAAGATTTTTTCATAGTTAACGCCTCCTTGCTTTCTATTTAATCCAAACATGTCCGTCTTTAATCTTGGAAGGGAAACCATGATGAGAACCAGTCTTCTTGAGAACTATTTTTGATTTTCCTTGTATTGCTACCATCGAGGTTTATCAAATACATTTCATATTTTCCCTCCCGGTTGGAAGTAAAGGCAATTT
>JAAYUP010000379.1 GCA_012517635.1 Candidatus Atribacter alterifermentans | reverse complement strand
TCAAAAATTTACTTTAAAATACTTCGAAGATTTTTTCTTCAAAACCAATATGAAAAACGCAATCTTCAAAAATGGCATACCAAAAGAGAGTGATAGAGAGCACTATTTATATCCTTTGCTTTTTGGTTTGGAATATCGGTTTAGGTTAGGTTTTAAAAAGATTTACGGAGGAATGATTTATTTATTCGGCGATGAAAAGACACCTCAATATAAAGTTGAATTTCTGTTAATTTTGTTTACAAATCAGAGGACAAACCGAAATTTGTATTTTTTGTCCGATCTCAAACCTTGCCCTTATCGTGGCAGAAAGGTAAGCAAGAAAGAAGTAAATGAAAAGAATTCAACTTGCAGGGAATGTGGAGTAAAAGTGGATAACCTTTATGTATTTGAGAGCATAGCCAACATGAATAATCCTTATTTACATGGGGATAAAGGATTTACCTATAAAGAGGTTCAAGTAGGGGAAAGCGCCCAGGTGAAAATAAAAACGAGAAAAGATGTCAAGTATGTATATGGGGTTCTATGGAAGAATAAATATTTAAAAATTGATAATCAAGGCCTAACAGAATTTAACAACTATGACAGTTATCTTTTATGGGACGGAGAACAAATACTTGATGAAATAGAACCGGTACCTTGGGAGTCAGGTCTTGATTCTTGAATTTTTAATCACTTTTTTCTCCTTCTCCCTTGATGGGAGAAGGGTGGGATGAGGGTGAGAACCAAGATTCTGATCCAGGTTAGGTGTTTTAAATTAACCCTGAAGTTTAACCAAGTATCCCCCTCACCTTAATCCTCTCCCACCAGGGGAGAGGAGAAAAAGAAAAAGATCTCTTCCACCAAGAGCGAGGAAAATAAAGCAGAAAGCTCTCCAACCAGGGGGGATGAAAAGATTAAAAACCAAAAATTTTTAGGAGGGATAAAGTATGAAAAGGTTAACTATAATGGTTCTTTTGCTGACCATCTTCTGTTTAGTATTGCTCACTGGATGTATTGAAACCAAAGCTACTTTTACCTTTCATGACGATGGAACCTATGATTCAAAGGTGGTTTTCAAAGCCGATAAAATCATGGGTGGAGATGAGCTTACCTTCCTTGGCTGGCAAATTGAATACATTTTCCCCTTTCTCATGACTGAATACGAGCACACTGTTCAAACCACCAAAGTTGATTATTCTGAATATCTTGAACATATCTTTGCTGCCAATGGGCTTGATATTGATACTTTTAACGCCCGACCGAATTATCAGTTTATTCAAAAAGATGATGGAACCTACACTTTTGAAAGTATCATTCCTCAACTCATTGATAAGGTTACTGAAGAATCAAAAGACAACAAAGTCATTGAAATTGAAGTGCTCATGCCTGCTCCCATCGACATGGCTAATACCACCAATGTCGTTGACAATAAAGCAACCTGGGTTCTCACCCAAGCTGACTTTACCCATGAGAATAAATTGAGGATTATAGCTCAGTAAAAATGATTTACCTTATAACCATAAGCCCTCATGCCGTTTTTATGTCACAAAAAGACAACGAAAACCCAAGATTCGACATGCCATGGCATGTCGCTCCATGAATCAGGCGCAATAAAGGCTGAGGGGGCGAGGGGGAGAGGGGGAGTATTAGCAAAAGACGCCGAGGGGGCGAGGGGGAGAAAAAGCTGAG
>JAAYUP010000378.1 GCA_012517635.1 Candidatus Atribacter alterifermentans | reverse complement strand
CCTCTTCCGTTTAAATAATTTGGACAGCATCTCGTAAGAAAAAGGGGGAACCTGATTTTGAAAAGGCTCATGGACCTGTCTCAAATGCTTATACGGCAAGGGGTGGTTTTATGATTTTGAATTATTTTGGACAGCAGTGATAACTATTATAGTTTCATTCTATCAATAGGATTACCTTATCACTAATGATACCATTGGGATCATTAGTTAAGTCCATATAATTGTGTAAATTGAAAGAGGCATTTTCAAAAACCTCGGTTAGAATGAATTTAGGAACAAACACTTAAAAACCGGAGGGATTTTGAAATGGCTCAATACCAGGTTACCGAAATTTTCGAACTTTTGCAATACCTTTTTCAAAAAAATACTAAAGATTCGGGGATGGCACAGCTCTTGGGATCGATCGTAAACCAAATCCTTTAAAGCTCAAGCGACTCAAGCAACTCGAAGCGAACTACTACGAACGAACCGATACTCGGAAAGGGTACCGGAATGGGACCTATCCTCATACTCTTGTCACTCGAGTAGGGAGTCTCACTGTAAAAGACTCGCGTCTTCGCAATGGTGACTTCTCGACTGACCTTTTTTCCCGTTTTAGAACGAAGTGAACAAGCCTTCATCCTTGCGTTGATGGAAATGGTCGTCAACGGAGTTTCAACCCACAAAGCGGAACACATTCCCTATGAGCTGTGTGGAGCAACCTTCTCAAAATCCACGATTGCTGAACTCTGTAAAGGTCTTGACCCAACCATCAAAGCTTGGAATAATCGTTCCCTCTCGGAAAGGGAATATCCGTTCCTAATTGTTGATGCCTTGGTCATCAAAATTCGTGAAGACCAGCGGGTTCGACCCCGCAGTGTGCTTCCTGCGATTGGGGTCAACCAGCACGGATATCGGGAAATCCTCGGACTCCAGATTGGCGACAGTGAATCTGAAGCAAGCTAACGTTCCTTTTCATCTGGTTGAAAGAGAGAGGCTTCCAAGGGGTGGATTTCGTCACCTCAGATGACCATCAAGGTTTGAAAAAAGCTATTGAGACTCAACTCCAAGGGACCACTTGGCAGCGGTGTCAGACCCACTTCATGAGGAAAATCGTGGATGCCACTCCGAAAGCCCTTCAGGATGAGATCCATTCCAAGGTGCGGGGAATCTTAACCTCAGCTGATCTCTCAACAGCCCGTTTCCTTCTCAAGCAAACTTTGGATGAGTATGGGGTGAAAGCACCTCACGCCATGGAGGTTTTAGAGAATGGGTTTGATGACGCCACCGCAGTTTTGGGGCTTCCCAAACGATATCGCACCAAACTCCGCACCACCAATAGCATCGAGCGATTGAACCAGGAAATCCGCCGACGAGAAAGAGTCATTCGGATCTTTCCCAATCGGGAATCAAGTCTTCGTCTCATTGGAGCCTTTCTTCTGGAATATGATTGATGCATGGTCGGGAAAGCGATCCCTCGACATGGGTGATTGCCATAAATGGAAAGCCAGTGGTGGTCAATTGAAAGCAGTCGAAACGGTGGTTCCTACAGTATCTATCAAGAAGGACGTGCCAGTTTTATTGTTGTAAATATTAGGGTTGAAATATCTATAAACCCTCGTCGTCTGGTGGAGACGGTGGGCAACTCGTCTTAGGAGTTGTCCAAGCGATGGGGAAAATTTTTTTGAATTTTTCCCACACGCGTCAGGATCCACGAGGATATCTTTGGGTAGAGGTGAGTTTGT
>JAAYUP010000377.1 GCA_012517635.1 Candidatus Atribacter alterifermentans | reverse complement strand
CCTCATTTTCTTGGTTATTATTTATACATTATTTTTTGTTGACGCTCATGAAGTAAACTCTCAATTGTATCGATATCCTCTTGAGGAAGCGTCCAATCGCCTGCTAAAACCGTTTCAGCTATTTGATCCGGATGTCGAGCCCCTACAATAGCTGACGTTACTTCAGGACGCCTCAATACCCAAGCAATTGCTAATTGTGCAAGAGTTTTATTATGTTTCTTGGCTATTGGAAAGAGTTGACTAATGAATTCAAGGTTATAGCTAATTAATGGCTCATTAAATTCGGGATCGTTTCTTCGGTGATCATCGACTGGAAAGCGTGCAATTCTTTCACGGGTAATTTTCCCGGTCAATAATCCTTTTTGCATTGGGCTATAAACAACAACGCCAATTGAATTTTGACTACAGTATTGAAGGATATCCTCTTCTATATCTCTTTTCAACATGCTATAAGGTGGTTGCAATGAAGCAATTGGATATATTGATTGGACTCGTTTCATTTGAGACACATTAAAATTCGAAACTCCAATATATCTTACTTTTCCTTCTTTTACCAATTGGGCCATTGCTTCCCAGCCTTCCTCGATATCTTCGTCAGGAATTGGCCAGTGAATTTGATAAAGATCTATAGTATCGATATCTAATCTCTTTAAGCTTGCTTCAACTTCATTTTTAATGCTCTCTCTTTTGAGTCGGTTGGAAATATTTTTCTTATCATCCCAAACCAAACCACATTTTGTTGCTATGATTGGTTTTTTGGAAAAACCCTTAATCGCTTTCCCAACTATTTCTTCTGAATGTCCAAGACCATAAATTGCAGCAGTATCAATCCAATTTATCCCGAGATCTAAGGCTTTCTTTATGGCTTCTATAGACTCTGAATCATCTTGAGGACCCCAGGCGTGTCTCCATCCTCCTCCGCCGATTGCCCAAGATCCAAATCCAATTGTTGTTAACTCGAGATCGGTTTTCCCCAAACGATGCGTCCTCATTATAATATTCCTCCTGATGATATTTTATTTAAGGTTGTTTCTTGACCAGTTATTTGATTTCCATTATTTGTTTTCTTAACTCCATTCAGGCTTCTAAAACCAAAACGAATCTCAGCTGCTTTTAATATTGACTCTATCAATTCAACATATGTTATTCCAGCTAATTTTGCCATTTTAGCCAAATGTCCATCCCAACACCAACCTGGGTTAGGATTAACTTCTAACAGTCGTGGATTTCCCAATTCATCCAAACGCCAATCAAAACGAACATAATCTCGACATTCCAATCTCTCAAAAAGTTTTAACGAACTTCCTATAATTATTTTTTCGGTTTCTTCAGGAATTTTAGCTTTAACTGATTTTATTTTCCAATAGGGAGAATCAGGGAGCCATTTTGCTTCATACCCGCAAATTTTTGGCAATCCCGCTGGGAGTTCTGAGTAATCTTCTTCCAATAATGGAAGAACCAGGTATGATTCAGGAAAATTTCCAATAATTCCGAGACTAAGGTCTGAACCAGTTATAAATTCTTCAACTAAAATTGGTTTATCATACCCAAATTGGTTACGAATATCCGAAATAGCATTCATTAATTTTTCAATTTTATAGGCAACACTTTTTTGGGTAATTCCATAACTCGCATCACCGAAATTTGGCTTTACAATAACTGGAAAATTAATCATCAAATCAAATATGGTATCCTCTGGTTTAATAAAAAACGCTTTTGGAACTGGAATGTTCATTTCACGTGCCATTCCTCTCACTAATGATTTATCATAACAATAGGCTAAACATTGAGGTCCAGATCCAGTATAAGGAATATCCATCATTTCTAAGAAAGAGGGAATATGCAACTCCTTACGAGGATCATTATTAAAACCTTCATCACACAAGTTAAAAACGAAGTCAATTTTCCCTCTTAGGGAAAGGAGGTCATTAATTAACTTTTGATGATTATCGAGATAAATAAAATCATAATCTCGTAGCTCACGTAGAGCCGATTTGAGTTGGTCTATAGTATAAAAATCATCGTCATCAAAAACTGAATATGGTTTCAATATGTCAGGCTTCTTTGGATCGCCGAATACCACCGCAACTCGACGAATGCTTGCTGGTAATTTCTTCTTAACCGGGGTCCAGGGTTTTTTTACTCGAGAACTGACAATAATTCTTTGTTTCATCATTCCTAAATCTTGATTTCTTTGGGAATGCGAAGATATTTTTTCGTGAAAAACAATATCATTAAAACCAGTATTTTTTAGGAGTTGGCCAAGTTCACCTTCGGTATAAAGTCTTTCTCCATAAAATTGATCAACTATAACTCCACGATCAACATGATTGACTATTTCTCGAGAAATAAGCCGATGGCCATCAGCCGAAAGGGACCGTTCTCGACAAACAAAATACTTTTTGTCAATCCACTCCCAGGAACGGGGTTCATAATGGGTAGCTAAAAACTCACCATCGGCGACATCAATTAACAACCGCCCCCAAGGCTTTAAAACTCGGAAAATTTCCTTTAATACTCTCATATCATCTTGAACAGTTTCAAAATATCCAAAGCTATTTCCTAATATGAGAACCACGTCAAAAAAATCACTTGAATATGGGAGTTTTCTTGCGTCCCCCTCTCGAAATTGGATACTTAATCCTTCTTTTTTATTTTGCATTTTGGCTTTCTGTATCAAGTAATGGGAACGGTCTAATGCATAGACATTTTTCATATTTCGTCGTGCAAGCTCTAAAGAATGTCTTCCCTGACCACAGCAAAGATCCAATATTTTGTCATCAGGAGATAATGAAATTGCTTCGATAAATAAATCAACCTCTTTACGGGTTATATCTTTATCTTCTACAATATCGGCATCGGTTTTCAAATAAATTGAATTAAATATTCTTCGCCACCAATCAGGGAAAACATGTTCTTCTAAGTTAATAACCGGTCCTAATGATTTTTGCATTTTACTCCCACCTTTTTTACGGATTAAAGGGGGAGTCCCTTTTGATGACTCTTCTTTCATAACCATTAGACCCTCCTGATAAATTTTTAATGTTTATTCAATTTTCATCAAAAAAACCATATTTTCTAATCCAAAAAAACAATAAGGGCACGCTCATAGCCATTTCTTTTTTTTAAAGAAAAATAACATAATCAACGCTATTCCTCCCATGGTTATCAAAGAGACTGGATATCCCCAATTCCACTGCAGTTCAGGCATAAAATGAAAATTCATACCATATATCCCCGCAATAAAAGAAAGAGGCATAAATATGGTAGCAATCATGGTTAGAACTTTCATTACTTCATTTAAACGATTATTGATACTTGAGAGATACATATCAATCATGCTGGAAATTAATTCTCGATCAGTTTCAATTGTTTCAATCAGTTGAGTAATATGGTCATAGATGTCCCGCAAATACACAATGGTGGATTTTTTAATAAAAAGAAAATCACGTCTTTCTAAAGAACCAATCACTTCACGCATTGGCCAGACAGAGGTTCGAAAATTTATCATATTTCTTTTTAAAAAATGAATCTTGGATAAAATTTTTGAGGAAGGATGGTCAACCAATTCATCTTCTAATTCTTCTAATTGATCCCCAATATGTTCAATCATAAGAAAATAATTATCGACAATTGCATCAAGAAGAGAATAAACCAAATAATCCGCTCCTGCTTTTCTCAAATGGCCCTTACCGATCCGAATGCGATTTCTTATCTCTTCAAAAACATCTCCTTTTTTTTCTTCCTGAAAGGAGATAACAAATTTATCTCCTAATATAATGCTAACCTGTTCAGAAATAATTTCATCTGATTGGTTTGGGTTATAAATCATTTTTACTACTATATAGAGATAATTTTCATAATCCTCGACTTTTGGGCGTTGAGTCGTATCGAGTATATCCTCTAAAACGAGATGATGAATACCAAATATTGATCCTATCTTGGTTAAAATATTTTCCTGACAGATCCCATCTACATTAATCCAAGTTATTGACTGACTATCTCTGAAATTGTTTACATCATCAATTAAATTAGTTTTCATCTCTTGAAATTGATTTTCGCTATAATTAAATATATGAAATAGTTCTTTATCTTTTTTACTTTCAATAATATGGTCTTCTTCTTTATTTTGAAAGAAGGTATCCGATCTATCCTGTGTACTATCGTTATTGGTCATAGATAATTCTCCGAAATATATGAAATTTTATGAATCATAATACCACTTTCTTGAATATTTTCTATCTGATTTTTTAAAGGTCATTCAGTCTCAGCTCTTTGGTTTCTTGAATACCCCATATGATGTTCAAAAGTCTTTCTTTAATCCGTTAATGGGAGGGAGTAACGATATTGCAATCTCATTTCATACTCAAGGAGTCATCCGAATTATCGCCTTCGCGGGTGTAAATCTCATCTTTTATATCCGTTTCTTTTGTATTATCTCAGGGGAACCATTAAAAAGAGAAAGGCACTCTCCCCACTGTAAAGCGGCACCCCCTCCACGGAGGGGAATTGTTGAATTCATTCCCCCATTAAGGAGGGATTCAGTGGTGTGCCTTTCTCTTTTTTTTATCACTTTTCACTTATTCCGGTCTTTTCAGAATAGATTTTCGTCCGACCCATCCAGTCAAGATTGTTCATTTCACCAAAACAATCTTTAAAAATCTTATAATAAAGATATTCTTCCCGAGAATGTAATTTCCATCCGTTGGGGAGGATACGCTCTTTTTCAAATTCTGATGCTGATATTTCCTCATCTGCATAAATGGCTAATATCTTGTTGACTCCAGCTCCTTCCCAGAATTTGGCTTTTCTCCTATGAACAACTCGACTTGGGAGTTCATTTTCCAAGGCACATCGTAAAACCCATTTCTCTTCTTGGTTTTTTATTTTATATTGAGGAGGAATACTGAAAGCGAAACTGACAACGTCAGGGTGAAGAAAGGGTATATAAGCTATCATACCAAAGGCTGAAGCACAACGATCTACTCTTTGCAAAGCTGTATTATGAAGACAAAGCGTGATGTCTTTTAATTCTTCAGCTAAATTTTCAGGGGGAACTAATTTTAAATACTCATAACCAGCAAACAATTCATCCCCACCTTCACCGGAAAAAACCACGGGAACGTATTCAGCAGCTAAGCAGGCAACCAAATAATTGGTTACACTTGATCGAACCAATAACGGATCAAAGGATTCCAAATGATAGATTACCTCTGGTAATATTGTTACTAAATCTTGTTGAGTCACCACTATTTCGTGGTGAACGGAACCGATAAATTCAGCAACCTCACGAGCGTATAAAAGGTCGGGTGCTGAATTTATCCCCGCAGCAAAAGTATGAAGTGTTTTTATATGTTGGCGGGCAATAGCTGATATAGCACTGGAATCTAAACCACCCGACAACAAAGATCCAATTTCCTGAATCGATATACATTTTTGAACAACTTCTGATAATATCTTATAAAGCTTGTGGGCAATTTGGTTTGGATTGTCATTCAATACTGATTGTTGCGGTAATCTTGTCTGGTACACTAATTCTTTTCCATTCAATACATGCCCTGGCAAAAGCTCATTGATTTCTGGGACTATTTTTAATAGAGGCTTTACCTCTGATGAGAACATTAAAAACTCATTATCTTTCCAACCATAGTAGAGGGGTGCAATTCCAAGAAAGTCACGAGAAAGAATGACGTTCCCCTTACTTAAAATTATTTTCACTAAACGTCCATCTCCACCCTGATCTTCATAAATTGTTTTATTTTCCTCCGAATGGAAGGGAGGTGCCTGGGCATCAGTCCATATTATTCCAAGAGAACAATACTCATTATGGAAAAGCGTTTTCCCTGATTTTCCTCGATGGGCAATATCAGGTAAAAGCTTTTCAATAAGGGAAATTTGATTCCCTTGATATATTCCAATAATACCTGCCATATTTTCATCCATCCTCAAAACTGTTATTCTTCAGATTGCTCTAATTCTTCTCCTGTTCCTTGCTTCTCACCAGTTGATTTTGTTCCCACCTCAGAAAACACTTTCATCCGCTCTTCAAGAGACATTCCTAAAGAATTGTAAAATTTTGATTTCGCAACATTATAATCAAATACTGCTTGCAAATAAGCATTTTCCGCTTGATATGCTTCATTCCGAGCATCAATAAGTTCTATACTGGTGATAACTCCGGCTTCATATCGTGCTTCTGCTATTTTTAGGTATTCATTAGCCCGGGTTAAACTTTTCTCTTGAAGTGGAACAGCCCTTTCTGCGGTTCTTAACGTTTCATAGTTTTGTTTGAGCTCAACTTGAATGTTATTTTTAATGTTTTCAAGATTTAGCAATGAAATCTGCAAACCAACTTGAGATAACTGTTGGTTAATAATTGGTGTATAATCATTCGTGTTAACCTGAACCTCTTTAGTCTTTAGCACAACTTCTTCCTCAGCTTTTTTAATTTCAAGACGATGTTTTAATGCATATTCAATGCTTTCTTTCAAATCAATACTTGAAGGATTAAAAACCAACTCACTTGCTAATTCGACAGAATTATTTAAATCTCTCCCCAAAAGCTGGTTAAAATTCATTTTGGCTATTTGCAAATTACTTTCCACATTTAAACGATCGGATTGGGCTTTTGATAATTCATATTCTGCCGATATGACATCAATCTGAGCAACCATTCCTAATGAATATTTTGCTCTAACATTTTCTAATTGCTTTTGAGAACGGTTGATATTTTCTTGAGCTAATACTAATGATCGTTGGAGTTTAAGAATATTATAATAAGCCTCTTCTACGATTTGGATTTGACTGGAACGAGTAATTTCATAATTCCGTTGTGCAACTAAAAGGGCTGTCTCATTAGAAAGCTCACTTAATGCAGAAGGTGCTAAAAGTAAATCAGCTTTGGTTTTTTTGTAGTTTAATTCGCTTTGCTGTAATTCAAACTGAGCTTTTTTCATTTCAATTCCGTTTTCCAATGCAATTTTAACTGCTTCAGAAAGGGGAAGTGGGTGGTTATTTGTTTCTTCGGCAAAAACAATTAAAGGAAGCATAAACAACATCACTAAAAAAAGGATACTCCCTAAATAGAATTGATTAAATCGCTTTCTTTTTTGATAATGACCAAACATTTTTTCGCACCTCCTAAGAGTAACTCAATACCATTTTATCCTATCCCGAAAATATCATTAAATGAATTCCCCCATTGAGGGGGGATTCAGGGGGTGTGTCTTTAATCTGTCATCCTGAGGCTTCGTTTTTTGAAGCCGAGAGGATCTCATCTTTTCATTATTTTTAAAAAAATTTGTGAAATGAGATTGCCACGTCGTCCAACCAAAGAACGGTTGAACTCTTAGCCATGACGGTTTTAAAATGGGTATTTTCATCTCCGACTCGTCCTGTTCAATTGGTATGAGGGTTATCTCTTAAAAAGATAAACTACCTATTCTCGGTTAATTTCTAATAGAGAGTTGACTTTCTTCATATTCTTGGTTTTCTTTTTGCTTTGCATAATCCTTCAGTATATCTTCAGCTCGAATCGGATTTTTGACTTTTTCATCTCCTACCAATTGACCATCGCGAAAATGAATAATTCTTTTTGTGTGGAGTGATATATCGTTTTCATGGGTAACCAAAATTATTGTTTTCCCCTCATCATTAAGGGTTTGAAAAATTTGCATGATTTCTTCGCCTGAGTGAGTATCAAGATTCCCGGTCGGTTCATCGGCAAGTATGATTGAAGGATTGTTAACCAAAGCTCTTGCAATAGCCACCCGCTGGGTTTGTCCACCCGAAAGCTGGTTAGGCCGATGGTGGATTCGATCTTCTAAGCCTACTTTTTTTAATAATTTTTTCACTCTTTCATATCGTTCCACTCTCGAGACACCAGCATAAATCAACGGTAATTCAACATTTTGGAAAGCATCTAATTTTGGAAGTAAATTAAAGTTCTGAAAAACAAAACCAATTTTTTTATTTCGAAAGGTTGCCAGAGTATTATCTTTCAATTTTGACACATCTTGCTGATCAAGAAAGTAACGACCACTGGTTGGGGTATCAAGACACCCTAAAAGATTCATCAAGGTTGATTTTCCTGAACCAGATGGACCCATGACCGATACAAACTCTCCAGGATAAACATTAAAAGAAACATTTAGAAGAGCTTTCAACTCAAAGGAATCCATCTTATAAATTTTAGTGAGCTCTTCAACTACAATAATTGGTTTAACCAATTCGCTTTTAAACATCATTCAAACTCCAATACAATATATAATTTCATTTCGATTCTTAATGATGACTTCAAAACTTTTTTGTTTTATTCGTTAAAAGCAACTACAGTTCCTCAACAACGATCTTCTTCCCAGCGACCCGGTAGAGCTGTGCTTTGGAAAGGATATAGTCATAGATAGCTTTCTGGTAATTGAGATTGGCACTCTCCAAAGCTAATTCACTTTCATTGAGGGTTCGGTCAGTGATAAAACCAGCCTGATATTGCTGTTGTTGGAGTCGGTAGGTTTCTTCTGCTATTTGCTTTTCTAACTGAGCGGTGAGGGCTGCCTGATCGGATTGTAAAAAGAGCTGATAGGCATCAAAGACCTCAAGGGTGATCGAGTCAGGCAGAGCATTCAACTTTCTCTCGATTTGAGCTAGGATGATTTCCTGTTGTTGTTTTTGTTCTTTGGAGATTCCTCCATCAAAGGGAATCCAGGTTACTTCTAATCCCAGTCCCCAGCCTGATGAGGAGGGAGTAAAAGGGTCTTGATTGATGAAGCTGGTTGAAAAGGTATCATCATCCCCCTCCGAGAGCTGACCGGTGATCTTCCAATCCAGGACCCAATCGGGACTTTGCAGGTCAAACTGGACCATATAGTTCTCTTCAACATAGGAACCAATAAGATGAATGGTGGTCTGACGATTCCGCTCAATCTGCTTTAAGGTGATGGTTTCGATTTCTTTTTGCCAGAGTAAGTCTCTAAGGTCAGTATGATCAGATTGAGCATGGATGGTTAACTGTTCCAATTCCTCTGTGAGTGGCTGGTAGGAAAAATCATTCTCAAGGATGATTGGGGTATCAAGGGCGTATCCGATCATTTGATTAAGCTGCTGTTTCTTGAAGAGCAAACTTTGATTGGATTGGTTGAGATTGATCCGGGACCTTTCTACGGTTTGTTTGGCCTTGAGAAGATCAACAGATGATGCCATCCCTAACTGGTATTGATTTTCCATATCGACTTCAAGGATTTGAGCTTGTTCAAGGGTCTTTTGGGCTATCTCAGTAGCCCATTCAGCTTTCAGAACGTCAAAGTAAGCAGTGATGGCTTTCAGTTTAGTATTCTCTTGAGCATTCTCCAGGGCATTGTTGGCTTGTTTGACTGATAGGTCAGCCTGCTCAAATTGGTTGGCTAAATCACTGGAGGTTTCATTCAAGGCGATTGAATCACTGATTGAAACCAGAGCGTTTGATTCTGCCCCTCCAACTAAGGCTATATCTCCAGTAACTTGAAGAGCAGGGTTGAAGCCTTTTTCCTTTTGAGCAATGCGACGATTCGATTGGGCAATTTTGTAATTATCCTGGGCATCCAAGACGCTGCTCTCATTCGCCAGGGAGAATTCGACTACCTGTGAAAGGGTCAATATGATCTCTTTTTCTTCAGTATCATTGGCATAGGCATAAAAAGAAGAATAGACTATCAAGTATCCAATGAAAACCAAAAAGGGAATGAAGGTTTTCCTCTCTTTGCTGAATCCTCCATGTGTCATAATTGATCATCACCTCATTGGGGATAACAAGTTCTGTGTTAACAGAACTTATAAGCTAAACAAATCTATCTTTATTTTATAAAAAAATTCCAGTTTCTTTTGAAGCTTAAAAGACTATTTAAAGGAAACCCCCCCCCCTCATCTTTCCACAAAATTTGAGAATAACATATACAAAACCGGATTACAAATGAGCAATTCACAAATCAATCCTCTATAATAAAAGTATCAGTATTCATTTAAAGGATATAGGAGGGTGAAATTGTGAAAGATCAATTATCTCGCATTTTATTACTAATAATAGTTTTCTTTTTCGTTTTTTCAAGTATATCACTTTCTCAGGTTGATCTGGTTTCTCTGGTAAAAAAAGTAAAACCTTCTATTGTGGCTATCTATACTTTCGATAATCAAGGCCAAAGTTTAATGCAAGGAAGCGGCTTCTTTATAAATAACCAAGGAGATGTCATCACCAATTGGCACGTTATTGAAAATGCTTATAGTGCTGTGGTAAAAACCTTTGAAGGGAATTCCTATTTAGTAAAAGAGGTTCTAGGAGGAAGCAAGGAAAGTGACTTGGCGTTGCTCTCAGTCGATATTCGAAATGATTCAGTTCAAAGGCTTCCAATTTCTCGTTCAATCCCAGAAATAGGCGAAAGAGTTTTGGTTATGGGAAATCCTTTAGCGCTTGAATTTAGCGTATCAGACGGAATTATTGCTGCAATAAGGAACATTCCCGAATACCTGAATGGAGAAGTTATACAGATAACTGCTCCTATTTCTCCTGGTTCCAGTGGAAGTCCAGTGATAAATATGCAAGGCGAAGTAATCGCTATTGCTTTTTATGTCTATTTTCATGGAGAAAATCTGAATTTTGCTATTCCCAGTCAAAGAGTGATAGATGTGACCAATAATTTAAGACCCAAACCAATTTCTTTAGCTAAATTATCAGAAGAGGAATTTCACATTTTTGAAGATTCATTTCATAGATTTATAGTAAGCTATCCTGCTACTTGGGAACAGGTTACCCAAAATTATCAAAACCAGATTATAAATGGTTTCCTTGCGCCATTTGACAACCAGAGCGATAGTTTTCGTGAAAATTTAAATGTTATTATCGAGACTTATCAATCCCCGATTCAGTTAGACAATTATTACCAATGGAATATTAATCAGTTAAAAACTTTTTCTGATATCCAATTTTTAGGGAATTATGATGGTTTTGTTTCGGGTATTCCCAGTAAAATATTGATATACAGCCGTTCTCAAAATGGAAAAAATTTGACTTTTTCACAAGTTTTTTTAGTTCAGGGAAATACCGGTTATGTTTTAACCTTCACTGCAGAATCTGATAAGTACCAAGCATATCAACCAATTTTTCAACAAATGATGGATCGTTTTCGTTTAAAAAGTAATTTTTAAATTTTATATCCGTATCATTGAAAACCAAACATTTTACATACATGAGGTGTTTCGAATGAAAATAAAAATCGAAGGGATGACTTGTCAACATTGTGTCATGAGAATTCAAAAAGCGCTTCAGGAAGTTCCTGGTGTT
>JAAYUP010000376.1 GCA_012517635.1 Candidatus Atribacter alterifermentans | reverse complement strand
TCTACACCAGTTGGGTATTCAACCAGCGATGTTAACCGGAGATTCCGAGGTGGTTGCCGAAACCGTGGCCAAGGAATTAGATATTAACCTGGTTTTTGCCCAAGTTCTTCCCGAAGACAAAGCCAAGAAAATCAAAGACTTACAAAAACAAGGGAAACGAGTTGCCATGGTGGGAGATGGCGTAAATGATGCGCCAGCTTTGGTAACCGCTGATGTCGGAATCGCTATCGGTGCTGGAACTGACGTTGCCGTCGAAGCCGGTGACGTGGTGCTGGTTCGCTCTGATCCTCGTGATGTCCCACGGATTGTAACCCTCAGTAAAGCAACCTACCGGAAGATGATCCAAAACCTTTGGTGGGCGGCAGGATATAACATTATTGCCCTTCCGCTTGCTGCAGGAGTTTTAGCCTGGGCTGGCATTATCCTGGCTCCGGCAGTAGGTGCAGTACTCATGTCGGCAAGCACGGTCATTGTCTCAATTAACGCCCAACTTTTACGACGCATCCAACTTTAACATCCTCTTTCTCCTCATTCATTTCTTAGCGAGCTCGGAACAGAATCTCATTGATTATCCACAAAGGAATAATACGAGTTGGATACATGTTATATATTAATATAATAATATTACTAATGTTTTAATGGAGCCTATATAAACGGGGATAAATGATTCACGTTCGTTATCGCTCTTGAAAAAGGAACATTTAGCTTCAAAAGGCAGAAAATCTGGACTAGAAGAAAAGTTAGATAGCTCTTTAATCAAAATGATTAAAATGGTTTTACATTGAAAAGAAAGAGGATGAAAACAATGCGGATTTCGGTTCTGTTGTTTTTACTCATTTTTAAATTTTTCGAGTTTGTTCCTCAAGGAGCTTTTGCGAATGATTATGGTAACCCAGGATGGTCTTGGCCACATATGATTGGCTGGAATTGGTTAAGTTGGAGGTGGAGCGGTATGTTTGGTTTAGGATTAGTAGGTTTAGTGGTTGTTGTCATTTTAATATTTTTGATATTTCAAAATACACGTTCCTCGTCTGATTCCAGTCGGAAAAGAGGTGATGATCCCTTGGAAATTCTAAAAAAACGTTATGCCAAGGGAGAGATTTCGGGAGATGATTACCAAAAAATGAAAGAAGATCTAAAATAGAAAAGTGTTTTTTTCTATACAATAACCAAGCCTATGACAAAGAAAACTTAAATTAGGACCGTCATTGCGAGAAACAGCAGCCTACTGCGTGAGTATAAAAATTACAATAAATAACAATACTCGCGTGGAAAAACCATCCAAGCGTTGCGACGTGGCAATCTCATACACCTGCTCAAGGCGACAGCTCTGGAAATTTTTTCCTGCATTTACCGGATGGAAAATTGGGAAAAATCTGCTAATATTGAAGAACATTGATAGGATTTTTATCTATTTAATACATTATTTTGATAAAAGGAGGGGAGATCAATTGAAAGCAAAATCTTCCTCTTGGTGTTTCCTTTTTTCTCTTCTCATCATCTCTTTTCTTTATTGCTTACCTGCTAATGCCGATGGAGGTTTTATTGGATCAGAATTCTGGGATATCTATGCTGTTAGACAGAGAGCATTTATTAAGTATTTTGACCATATCGAGGATTTA
>JAAYUP010000375.1 GCA_012517635.1 Candidatus Atribacter alterifermentans | reverse complement strand
CGGATTTCAGTTTTGTGTTGTACTCCGTCTTATGCTCTTTATCTTTCAGAAGTTGCCAAAGAAAACCAAATCGATTGGTCAAAGACTGCCTTTCGCTTAGGAATATTTGGTGCCGAACCTTGGTCTGAAGAGATGAGGGTAGAAATTGAAAAAAAACTTCCAATTCAAGCTTTTGACATTTATGGTCTAAGTGAGGTTATTGGCCCGGGAGTTGCTTTCGAGTGTGAATTTCATCAAGGTCTTCACATTTCCGAAGATTGTTTTATTCCGGAAATTGTTGATATTCAAACGGGGAAGCCTTTACCTCCTGGTGAAACTGGAGAATTGGTTTTTACCACACTAACCAAAGAAGGGACACCCGTAATCCGATATCGAACCGGGGATATTTCTTCTCTCAAATATGATGAATGTCAATGTGGCCGAACCATGGCCAGAATGGAACGGGTCACTTCACGAACCGACGATATGCTTATTATCCGTGGAGTAAATGTTTACCCCTCGCAAATCGAAAGTGTTATTTTGAGTTTTGATGGAATTGAACCCTACTATCAAATTCTTATCAGCAGAGAAAATTTCTTAGACAAAGTCGAAGTTGAGGTCGAGGTCTCTTCAGAAATTTTTTCCGATGAAATTAAAGTTCTTGAAAACCTCAGAAAAAAAATTGAAGAAAAAATTAAAGCTGAATTGAATCTTTCCTGTTCAGTAAAACTCACTAAACCGAAAAGTATTACTCGTTCTGAGGGCAAAGCAAAGCGGGTCATCGACCTGCGGAAAAAAGAGGGATTCTGATGAAACAAATATCAATTTTTTTAGAAAATAAGCCGGGAAGCCTTCACGCAGTTTTAGCAAAGTTGAAAGAATGGAATATTAATATCCGCGCCTTGTCCTTGGCTGATACTGCTGATTTTGGAGTGCTCCGGTTTATCGTTGAAAAACCAGAGCAGCTAGTTGAGCAACTCCGTAAAGAAAATTTTGCCGCTACTCTTACAGAAATTCTGGTAGTAGGCGTTGATGATCGACCTGGCGGGCTTTCACAAATTGTTGAAGTCCTCACTTATCAACAAATTTCTATCGAGTATCTCTATGCTTTTGTTTCTCCCAAAGGCCAAAAAGCCTATGTGGTTATGAGAGTTGAAGATGTCCAAAGGGCGACAAATATTCTACGTGAAGCTCAAGCATCCCTGCTCGATGAAATGACAATATAAAAAATGCGCTAAGTTGAGAATCAAAATCTTAGGAAAAGCAGAGCAATTAACCAGTAACAGGATAACGAACCTATTACTGGTTAATTAAAGACCGCATAATATTCTCAGCAATCGTCATCCCACCATTGGATTTTCCTTCCCAAACCTTTTGGCTAAAACGCTCGGCGGCTTTTTGATAGCTTTGAAGGTTCAAAAGGGTTTTACTAAGAATTTGAGCAAGTTCAGCGGGCGTCCCTCCTCCTGGAATCAGTGCCTCTCGAAGAAGGAGCTTTTGACGATTTTCAATAAAATCTCGATTGGCTTGAATAGCATTTTTCCGCCAAGGCTCAATAGACGGAATCCCCAAAAAAGATGCCTGCTCAATAGCTGTTCCAGCAAAACCAACGACTAAAGCTGATTCAGAAAGATGTTGAAAATAATCACCTTGGCTCCAAGATAGAGGGAGAGGGAAGGGAGGCTTTCCCAAAAATGGTCCCATCAATAATTGTACATCTTGAGTATCAACACCTGGTGAAAAAACCATATGAATCTCATAGTCTTTTAAAGATTGAAGGTTTATTCCTTTAAAAGTTTCGAAAAAAAACTGGAGATTATTCTTCCAATCCTTTCGGCTACCTGGTAAAAAAAGGATTTTCCTTCTATTCACTTCCCCTTTTTTTATATCTGGTCCTAAAAACCCTAAAAATTTAGCAGGAATACCCAATTGAAGGAACCATTGTTCAGTCAAACGATCTCGGGTATAAACCTTTCTACAACCGTATCGGAAAAGATACCGAGTTAATCGACCGAGTCGTTCTAAGGGATGATTCTTTCTTTTTAACAACCAGGTGTGAGCACAGGCTACCATAAATAACTCTTTTTTCAAAAATAACTGATTCAGTAATGGTGGGATAAAATCACCGATACCAATGACTGCGTCAATTTTATTTTTCATTTTTTTCAACTCTCGGATAATAAACCCGCTATTTGGTAAAACTCCTCGGAAGAAGTCTTCAACAAGCCTGACCGATTTTTGACATACAGAACCTAAATAAACTCCTCCATTCGGTAATGAAAAAGGTGGATTAATGATTGACACTTGATCGGGATATTGCAATTGAATTTGATTAAATTGTGCTCCTTTCCCGATAAGAGGAATAACCAAAAAAGTGCTTGGAATTTTATATACTCTGGAAAATTGAACCAGTTTTTCTAATAAAAGTGAAGCAAAAGAATCTTCCCCATATCCATTACTGAGTAGCAATAATGTTTTTGTTGACATGAACTATTTGACCTTAATTTAAAATATTTTTAGAAATTCTTAAGAAAGATGCCTCGAACTTAAAATAATCTCGGTTAGATATTAACCACTACTTTGATCGATTCAGTTTTGTGTTCATGGGCAAAGAGTAATGCTTCTTGAGCTTTTTCCAGCGGAAAACGATGAGTAATTAATGACTTTAAATGAACACGTCCTGAATTAAGCAAATCAACACATCCGGGATAAGCATTTGCATAACGGAAAATTCCAAGGATATCTAATTCTTTATCGATAGTTTTAATGATATTAAAATTAAATTCCGCTTGGGAAGGAAGACCAATTAAAACGACCCTCCCCCCTCTTTTGGCAACTTCAACGGTCATTTGAGTCGTCGCGATACTTCCTGCAGTTTCAAACACGACATGGACTCCTTTATTACCGGTGAGGTCTTTTATTGTGTTCACAACATCTTCTTTTTGGGAATTAATCGTATAGAATGCACCCAATTCTTTCGCTTTTTGCAGCCTCATATCAACAACGTCGACAGCTATGACTTTCGTTATCCCTCTGGCCAAAAGAGCTTCAAGGGTTACCAAACCAATAGTACCACTTCCCAAAATTAAAGCAGTTTGCCCTGGTTCAACCCTTGCTCTTCGAGTAGCATACATGCCGACTGAAAACGGTTCAACTAAGGCTGCTTCTTCAAATGAAACTTGGTCAGCAATTGGATAGGTAAAACGGGCGGGATGTGTAACATATTCACAAAATGATCCATCAATGGGAGGTGTTGCCCAAAAAATGACATCGGCGCAAAGGTTGTAACGACCAGAGCGACAATTTTCACATTTTCCACAAGGAATACCCGGTTCCATAGTCACACGGTCCCCGGGTTTGAAGTCTTTCACTCCAGTACCAATTTCAACAACTTCACCTGAACACTCATGACCTAAAATAAAGGGAGGCTCAACAATATAATCTCCAATCCGACCTTCTATAAAGTAATGGACATCTGATCCGCAAACTCCGACGCTTTTAATTCGAACTAATACTTCATCCTCTTTGGGTAATGGGATGGGAAGATTTTCAATTTCAACCTTTTTTATCCCTTTCATTACTGCAGCTTTCATTTGATTTGACATAATCAGTTCCTCCTTTTTTGTGTCTATGTTGAATTAAAAATTGAATAAACTTTCTAAATGCCTTTTAAAACCTGGTAGATTCTCGATATCTCCATTCGGACAATTTTCAGAATAACGTAGAATTCCATTCTTATCAATCATGAAAACTGACCATTCTGCCAAATTATTTTTTCCTTTTACCCCAAAAGCCCGAATGGTATCCCCACTGACATCACTATATAATGGATATGCCAAATCCATTTTTTGAGTATATTCTTTTTGTACATAAATACTATCGATACTTATGGCAAGAAATTTTCCTCCAAACTGATGAATTGATGCCGATAAGTGGTTACAATCTATCAAGGCTTTTTGGGAAAGAGGGCTTGCTATTGAATCAAAAAAAAGAAGAAGTGCGGGAGATCCTTTCACAATCGAAGAAAGACTTATTACTTCTAAATTAGCGTCATAAAGAAAACTTTCTGGAAAAGGATTCTTTAAACGGGGCTTAGTTTGTGAAAAAAAACCAATGACTTCTTTCATAAAAACCGGTAAATCATTGGGTCCTTGAGCAGTAAGAATATTTCCATCAACCACCGTTTGGTAATCGATATATTCACCACCAGCATTCACAATATCATCACGGATTGCACGATTTCCAGTGATTCTTTTCCCCCGAACGATATCGGCAGAAATTAAAACACTTGGTGCATGGCAAAGTGCCCCAATAAGTTTACCCTGTTGAAAAGTCTCTTTTACCAAATGAATAATTGCCGGATAGCGTCGCAAATAATCAGGAGCAAAACCTCCAGGAATGATAATTCCGTCAAAATCTCTCGCTGTTATCGATGAAGCAGTCGTTTCAGGTTTAGCGGGAAAACCATTTCTTCCGGAATATAATTCTGCAGATCCTGTTCCAACTAACTTGGTCTCCATCCCCTCTTCTTTGAGCCGGAGCAAAGGGTACCAGAGTTCTAATTCTTGGTATAAATTCTCAATAAAAATCATTATTTTTCGATTATTCAACTGGCTCAATCTCCTTCATAATCCAATATTGATATTTATTTCCCAAGTTCTTTTTTTATTCCCATCAACATAGCGTAATGCTTTTTTTCCTCTTGAACAATTTCCTTAAGCAATTCCTTTTTTGTTTCTGGAATCATAATTTCCAAACTCTCGTAGAAATTCACACTTTCCGTTTCTACTTCCATACCAATTTCGAGTGCCTTTTCTAAACGACTATCACCTTGAGTCAGGTCAAGACCCTGGAGCACCTTTCCAAGAACCCCATTTTCGATCAATGACCCAAGGTAATGACTCGTTTCGTCCATCGTATCGGGCACAAAATCAACTTGTTTATTCAAGTCATCCTTCATTTTTTGAAAATATTCCAAATGTTTTTTTTCTTCTTCACTTAAAAAAATAAATATTTCTCTTGATTTTAAATCAGAAGTCTTTTTAGTCAGATTTTCATAGAATGCTATTCCTCTTCTTTCCAATTCAACAGCCATTTCTAATACCTCATCTACAGAAAATCGCATGGCCATAAATATCACCTCTTTGTAATCATTCTTTGTAATTGTAACATGAAAACAACTTTATTCAGCACCAAAGGAAAACATTGCTCTAAAATCTTATTCCGGTTTATGTTATGATAAAACAAACATACGAAAGGAATATCTCTCTATGGGAATCATTAAAGAACCAAATCCCGTCAAATTCTTTATCGCTGTTCTTTTTGAAAACACCTCAGTTCTTGAGACAATGATACCTCAACTTGAAAAAGAATTTGGTCCTATCCAGTGGAGAAGCCCAATTATTGATTTTACCCACACCAATTATTACCAGGAAATTGGTGAGAAACTGAAAAGGATTTTTTTAGTCTTCCGAGAACTTTTTGATCCAGCAGATTTAGCTCGTCGTAAAATACTAACTAATCAACTTGAAATTCAAAGCGGAGATGCCCAAAAAATTAGGAAAATCAACCTTGATCCTGGTTATTTTGATGGGGGAAAAATCGTACTGGCCACCACTAAAAACTTCTCACATCGAGTGTATATTGGAAAGGGAATCTATGCCGAAGCAACTATTCGATGGGAAAAAGGTGATTTTCGACCTTTCGAATACACCTATCCCGACTATGGTAGTAAAGAATATCGTCCCTCCCTCATCCAGATCCGCAATCTCTATAGGGAAGACCTCTCTCAATCTCATACCAACGAGGTCGTTTAAAGATCTCTTCCAAATATCTGACAATAATAAGGACTATTTTTAAGAAGTTCCTGATGACATCCTATGCCCTGAATCTCCCCATCCTTAATTAAAACAATTCGATCTAAATCCTTAACCATTCTTAAAGAATGGGCAATTAGAATGACGATTTTGTCCTTACCTATATGGTTGTGAATAGTATCCAAAATATAGTCTTCAGATTCTGGATCAAGACTCGATGTTGCTTCATCTAAAACCAGAATAGGGGGATTTTTTAAAAGAGCCCGAGCAATAGCTATTCGTTGTTTTTGGCCTCCTGAAAGTCTCATTCCCATATCACCCAAATCAGTATCATACCCATTCTCTAAGTGGATAATAAACTCATGCGCATGCGCCCGTTGAGCAGCAGTCATCACTTCATCAACAGAAGCATTCAAGTTTCCATAAAGAATATTTTCTCGAACTGTTCCACCTAAAACCAATGAATCTTGAAGAACCACACCAATTTGTTGACGAAGTGATGATATTTTGATTTTTCGAATATCAATTCCATCAACTTCAATTCGACCTCGATCAGGGTCGTAAAATCGGAGAAGAAGATTAATAAGGGTGGTTTTCCCGGCGCCACTCGGACCAACAATCCCTATCTTTTCCCCTTTAGCAATTT
>JAAYUP010000374.1 GCA_012517635.1 Candidatus Atribacter alterifermentans | reverse complement strand
TAAAAGGAAATGATTTACCCTAAATGGCTTGGTTCCAGACTTTCTTCACCATTTGTTGATTTCGATTTTTGTGATATAAATCATGATGGTATAGCAGAATTAATTGCCCTTGAGTATCAAAAAGACGGTTTAAAACGGGTTATGGCTTATGAATGGACTGGATTTGGTTTCAGTGGAATCGCAATTTTGGGTAAAAATTTATTAATGGACAGCATTTCAGAATTTTGTTTTGAAGGGAGGGATTTTAATGAAATCCATTAAGTCTATTTTCATTATCTTGTTGATAGTTTTGTCCGTATCTTTCATTGGATTGACCGAAGAACAGGTGATTGCTCCTCAAGATCTGGAAGGGAAAACCCTGGCACAGATTTATATGATGCGAAACGAAATATTTGCACGACGTGGTCGGCCTTTTAAAACTTACGAATTGAATAATTATTTCCGGTCTCAAGATTGGTACCAAATTGGAGTGAATGAAGATGGAACAGTAACCTATTCCGATGATCGATTGACTGATATTGACCGCAAGAATATTGAAATCTTGCTTAAAAAAGAAAAGGAACTTCTCAAACAAAATTTTATTGAAATCGACGGAAAAAAGAAGATCAACACCGATAATATTATCAATCTCTGGCAATTTGGAGAATTTTCACCTGATGATTTAGAAAGACTTTCACAATTTGGATTTACAATTTTCCCGTGTCGTTATCCCGATCCTGAAAGTGATGATGTAGAATGGCAACCTGCACCTTATGAACAGTTTTTTTGGCTGTATGAAAACAACAACTATTATGGAGTAGCTCATTTCATCACCACCGATGCCATTCTTCAGCTCTATCATATCTTTTTTGATTTTACCTTACGGAACCTCGAGTCGGAAAAACTCTATCCAGTTGTTAAGGTGCTCACCGAACAAATGCTTCAAATTTCTCAGAATCTTTACCAAGAAACCGAAAACACCAACATCCAAAAGGCAGCCTTAAGAAACATTGCCTATTTTGCCGTTCCCCAATTCTTTTTAACCGAATCAGAAGGATCCTATCCCCATGACATCCAAACTATTATTCAATCGGAAATTGATAAAAGTACAGGAGCAGTTGGTCGAGAAAACTCTGAGATTTTTAACCCCGACTTTAATCCAGATATCAAACATGATATGGACTATAGTCAGTTTATTATTCGCGGTCATTATACTCGATCGGAAGAATTAAGGCGTTATTTCATGGCGCTAATGTGGTATGGACAGAATTATTTCCTGGCCGACCAGCAAGCCGATCTCCTTCAATCATTGATTATTACTAAGCAGCTCTTTGATAATTCCTATAATCATTCAAAATTGATCGATCTTTGGGAAACAATTTACGAACCAACGGTGTTTTATGTTGGACTTTCCGATGACCTTGGACCACAAGAGTATAAAATAATACTTGATACTGTTTATGGGAAGAATATACCTTATGAAGACCTTGCCGACCCAATCAAGCTCGCTGCAGCCCAAAAAATGGCGGAGGAAATGTACTCCAAAAAGAAACGTATCAAAACCGAACTCTATCTCATCCCGAGTACAGCCCAATTTCGCTTCATGGGACAACGGTACATTCCTGATTCTGAAATCCTTCAGCGTCTCACTAAATGGACCGATACCGTTCCCCGCATCCCGCTGCGTCCCTTCCCCAAGGGTTTAGATGTTATGTCGGTTTTGGGATCTCGTCTAGCTTCAAAAATTGCCTTAGAAGAACATCAAAACGAAGGGAACGTTTGGGAAGAATATCCAGAAAATTTGGAAAAATTAATAGTAGAATTTTCACAACTCACTTCAAACGACTGGAAAACCAATCTCTACTACAATTGGTTGTATTGCCTCAAATCACTTCTTCAACTCAAAAGTGGATATGATTATCCCTTTTATATGAGAAACCAAGCTTGGGAAAAGAAAAGCTTAATCACTTCGCTGGCCAGTTGGTC
>JAAYUP010000001.1 GCA_012517635.1 Candidatus Atribacter alterifermentans | reverse complement strand
CGAAGATTTATTGCCAACACCCGATCCCATTCTTCAATTGGCATTTCGTGAACCGAATAAGGTGACTCGACCCCCGCATTATTGATTAAAACATCGATGCCTCCGAAAGTTTTTAAAGATTGATTGATAGCCTTTTCAATCTCTTCGGGGTAAATCAGGTTACCAGAGGTAAAAATTCCCCTTCCTCCACCATCCAAGATTTTCTGAAGACATTTCTCGCCATTTTCGATATCTCGGTCGAAAATGGTTACGATAGCTCCTTGTTGAGCAAATAATAAAGCAGTCGCTTGCCCAATACCGGTTGCTCCTCCCGAAATGAAAACATTCTTGTCAATAAATCTCTTCATTGGATTTCCCTCACTCCATTAGCCGTGTATCCTCCATCGACGGGAAGGGTAACCCCAGTTATAAAAGAAGAAGTATCCGAAGCAAAAAAGACTGCTGGGGCAGCGATTTCTTCTGGACGTCCTATGCGGTTCATTGCCGCCATATTAGCAAATATTCTCCGAGAAGCTTCGGGATCTGCTTGTTTTCCAAGGTAAAAACGAAACATTTCAGTATCAATAAATCCAGGACAAATACAATTTACCCTGATGTTATACTTTGCATAATCTAAGGCCATTTGTTTGGTCAAAAGCACCATCCCCCCTTTTGAAGCACAGTAAGAAGCCAACACTGGGTTACCTAATAAACCCCGAATAGAAGATATGGTAATAATTGATCCCTTACCAGCCTGCATCATGGCAGGAAGGAGCAATTGGGAAAGAAATACAAAAGCTTTGAGATTAACCGAGAGTACGGTGTCCCAATCTTCTTCGGTAATAGTATGAACCATATCAGATGAATGCTGAGTACCAATTCCACTGTTATAAACCAGAATATCGATATTGCCCAGTTCTGAAGTAGCTTCTTTAGCCACTGCTTCAATTTCCTGTTTCTTGGTCAAGTCTCCTTGAACCAACACAGCCTTTCCTTCCTGCTGTAAGATTTTCTGAACGACTTGTAAACCATTTTCCCAGTTCCGGTTAACATGAACAGCAACTTCTGCACCTTCTTGAGCAAAACGCTGAGCAATCGCTTTCCCGATTCCAACTCCGGCTCCGGTAATCAATGCTTTTTTTCCAACTAACTGACCCTGGAAATTCGTCATTCTATTCATTACCCTTCTCATGAAATCTATTTTATATCAGCAGTCTGATGGGATTTCTTTTTCTGTCTCTTTCCCATCAACGCCTTTGATATTCCCTCTCTACCAACTACATAGATGAGTAGTAAACCTAAAACGACCAACTGCCAAAATGGATTCAAATTCAATAAACTAAATCCATTCGTTAAGAGGAAAAGTGCTAGAACCCCCAAAAGAGAACCGGCAATTGTGCCTTTACCACCGGTAATGGCTGTCCCACCGATGACTACCGCGGTCACTACTTCAAGAGGTGAGTTCAACCCAGCATCGGGGATAACTGCTCGAATTCGAATCGAAAAAAGCAGACCAGCACAAGCACAAATAAAACCACTTAAAATATAAACGGTATATTTTATTCGATTAACGGATATTCCAGAGAGATAGGCTGAGCGTTCATTTCCACCAACGGCATAAATGTGTCTTCCTACATAGGTTCG
>JAAYUP010000373.1 GCA_012517635.1 Candidatus Atribacter alterifermentans | reverse complement strand
TTAGGGAATGTCTATGAAGCATTGGGAGATTTTGAAAAGGCGTTGGAAGCATACGGCAAAGCAGTAGAAATTGAACCAAATTACACGACGAGTCTTTATAACATCGCTAATATTTACTATAACCAAAGAAATTATTATAAATCGATCGATCCTTTCCTGAAAGTTGTTGAAATAGACCCTCAAGATTATGAAGCCTGGAATAACTTGGGAAATTCTTATCTTGAAATTGGAAGAAATTTAAAGGCCCTTGATTCTTATCAAAAAGCCTTACGAATCAAACCGGATTATGATATTTCCCATTATAACCTGGGACTGGTTTCATTAAGACTCAATGATAAAGAAACAGCAATGCGAGAATACGATTACCTGCTGCCAATAAATAAAAAGTTAGCTGATAATCTTATGATTGAAATTACCGGAGGGTCAAAAGAACCAAAAGCAGAAGCCCAAGAGTCGAATGATTAAATTAAAGAGCGAAAGGGCGATGGGTAATTTTACTATTCGCCACTCGATGTTTGCGATTTTTCTCTGCTCATGGATGCTTTGATCGGTGGAGCGATCTGAGTAGTCTTTTTCCCTATTGCAAAGAGGACTCGGAAAAAAGTAATAGCTCCGACTATCATGGTTACAAAGAAGGTTATAAAACGCCAAAATAAAATGAATAAGCTTATTTTTTCAGGACCCGTTGAAGAAAGAAAAACCGAGCTCATTGAAAGCTCGACTCCTCCCGACGCACCAGGAGTTGGTAAGAAGCCAAATACCAAATAGAGTGGAATTTGGTTGGCCAAAACTTGTTTTAAAGGAATATAGACTCCGAGTGATAGTAATACAAAAAAGGCAACCAAAAAAAAACAAATAAAATAGAGACTATAACCAACAATGTTTAAGAGAAGGTACTGGGGTTTATTGATAAAGAGAATTCGAAATCCATTTTTAAAGTCGGTAAAGAAATCATTCACCCAATTTAAAACATTTTCTTCTGAAAATTTTAGTTTAGGGAAATGCCGATTAGCGAATCTCATTCCCCAATGAACTAAGCGATAAACCAAATCCAATCGATTTAAAAAGAAGAAGAGAAGAAATATTAAGGTACTATAAAAAATGAGAAAAAAATAGAGAAGATGGAGGAGTATGCCTCTCAAGGCAAAATGGACACCAAAAACCAAAACCAAAATCAGAAGAAGAATGAGAAGAGTAACTTGATAGAGAATTCCACAAATGGTGGTTAGGCAACCAGCTTCACCCCAAGTCATTCCAGATCGATTTAATATCAGCATTTCAGCTGGGCTTCCGCCAGTTGCAGAAGGTGTTATTGAAGACATGAAATAACAGGATAAAACCCCAGTCAAGCTATTGCGATAAAAAATTGGTTTTCCCCAGGCACGAGTGGTGAAGCATAAACGAAGGGCATCGATGAACCAAGCAGCGATGATTGAAACCAATCCCCCAACCAGCCAGATTGGTTGGAATTGAGAGAAGTCAATCGACACTCCCCGAAAGGATAATATTAAAAATATTGTAATAATAGTTCCTAAACTAATGAAAACCGAAATGAGGATTTGCTTGATAATCTTTTGGGGATTATAACTTTGTCCATCTGACATTTATCTCATTCTCCTGTAGACCATTTAGAACACTTGATAATTTTTTACGTTTTAGTGGAAACCAGAATTTGAAAAGATTGTACCGTAACAGGTTTCTGAAGGAAAGCCCCTAAAAATTTTTTTTGTCAATAATGATCGAATATGGCTGAGGGGGAGAAAAACCGAGGGGGTGAGGGGGATTTGAAAGAATGAGATAAAAAATCGAATCCCTCTCAATCTCCCTTTATCCAAAGGGAGAAGTCAATATACGGGAAATTGGTTGAAATGGTGTTTACAGGATAGATAATTTCGGTAGAATTATGAAAGTTCATCATCAGATTTGGAAGGAAATGTATGATTTATATCATCAATGATTCTCATGACCCTTATTTCAATTTAGCCAGTGAAGAGTATATTATGAATTCATTTCAGGATGATGAAAAATACTTGATGCTTTGGCAAAATCAGCCATCAATTATCATCGGAAAACACCAAAATACTATTGAGGAAATTAATAGTGAATTTGTCCAGGCCAACAATATTGCCGTGGTGCGAAGATTATCCGGTGGGGGAGCAGTATATCACGATTTAGGCAATCTAAATTTT
>JAAYUP010000372.1 GCA_012517635.1 Candidatus Atribacter alterifermentans | reverse complement strand
TGCCAATCCAGCTGATTCTGAAACCATTGCCTCCGCGCTCATCACTCAGCATCCAGAAATCACCGGATTTTACGTTCCCTGGGATACACCAGCTGAGGGAGTTGTCGCTGCCTGCCGTGCGGCAAAAAGACCGGATATCAAGATTGTAACCCTTGACCTTGGAGCAAATAACGCGCTCGATATGGCCCAGGATGGGAATGTTGTCGGTATTGCTGCTGACTTGGCTTATATGCTCGGTTATACCAAAGCCATGATGGGGGTCTATGGTGTCCTAGGGAAACCAGCTCCCCCATTTGTCATCGTTCCAGCTATCAAAGTGACCAAAGAAAATTTAGTCGAAGGATGGAGAGAATCACTTCATCAAGATCCTCCTCCTGAGATAATGGATCTGTATAACTAGCAATTAAGGAAGAAAGCCGAGGCGCGGGGGTCAGCGAAGGCCTTCCGCCTCGACAAGAAAGGATTTAATGGTATGTCAATTCCCGTTTTAGAGTGTCGTGGAATCAATAAATCGTTCAATGGAGTCAACGTATTAGATAATGTTGATTTTGTCCTTGAAAAAGGTGAAATCCATGCTTTGGTTGGACAAAATGGTGCCGGAAAATCGACGTTGATGAAAATTATTAATGGAGTCTATTCCCGTGATAGCGGTGAAATTTTGGTTGAAGGGAAAGAACAGGTCTATAAATCAGCCCAGGAAGCTCGAAAAGCCGGAATAAGTATGGTTTTTCAGGATTTTAGTTTGGTTCCCACTCTCTCTGTAACCCAAAATATTTTTTTAGCCCGAGAATTATCTGGTCATGGCCCCCTATTGGACGACCGAAAAATGGAAGAGATAACTCAACAACTGCTTGATTCTATTGGTATCGATATTTCCATTCATCCCCAGGAGTTGGTTGGAAACTTGAGCGTGGGGTCCAAACAACTTGTTGAAATTGCTAAGGCTCTTTCAACCGATTCTAAAATTTTAATTTTTGATGAACCTACCGCATCCCTATCCCAGGCTGAAATATCCTCTTTGTTTACCGTTATCCAGAATTTAAAGAAGAAGGGGATTTCGATCATCTATATTTCTCATTATTTAAAAGATATATTCAAATTGTGTGATTCGGTGACGGTTTTGCGGGATGGGAAAAACGTTTTATCGCAGAAAATTTCTGAGACCTCATTAGAAGCGGTAATCGATTCCATGGTGGGCAAAAAAGTAGGGAGTCAGGAGAGCTGGGAAAAAAGACGACATGAGACCAGTGAGGTTCCCATCCTTTCAGTAAAAAATCTTTCTACCGATTCCATTCGCCAAGTTAGCTTTGACTTGTGGCCTGGCGAAGTCCTGGGATTAGCTGGATTACTTGGAAGCGGTCGTACTGAAATATTGAAAGCGTTATTCGGCTTAGACCCGATTCGTCAGGGAGAAATATTCATTCAAGGGGAAAAGGTATTGATTAGGTCGGTTCCCGATGCGTTGCGTTTAGGGTTAGGTTTGGTTCCTGAGGATAGGCGAAATCAAGGACTCATTATGGATTTTTCAATCAATGAAAATATTTTACTTCCTCTTTTGAAAAAACTCACTCAGTTGGTTTTAATTGATGATCAAAAAGGACAAGAAATCAGCCGGGAATATGTCAGTAATTTTAAAGTGAAGTGTGATGGGATTTACCAATTCGTTCGTTATCTTTCCGGTGGTAATCAGCAAAAAGTTGTCGTGGCAAAAAATGTAGCTAATCAACCAAAAATTCTCCTCCTCGACGATCCTACTTTTGGAGTGGATATCCAATCCAAGTGGGAAATTATGCACATTGTGAAAGAATTTGCCAATCAGGGGAATGGAGTCCTGTTTATCTCTTCCGAGTTTGGTGAAATTGCCTCTTTTTGTGATCGAATATTACTCATCAAAAATGGAGAGGTGACCGAAACCCTCAATAACACTGGTGAGCAAGAACTGGATGAAGAATCTCTATTAAAAATGGTTCAATAATCACTTTTAAAATGATGAGTTGTGGAAAGATACCTTGATCCTATTGAAAACATTTTAAGAAAGGTGATTGCTTTTGAAAGTAAAAAAACAAAAGGCTCGAAGCATTAATACCACAGAATTTATTGTTTATATTGCTTTTTTAGCTATTTTTATCTTTTTTTCTATTGTGTTGCGAGGGCGAGGATTTCTCTCTTCGGAAAATTTAATGAATATTGCTCGTCAGACAGCGATGATCTCGGTGATGGCGGTTGGAATGACCTTCGTTCTTGCTGCCGGAGAAATTGATCTTTCGATTGGTTCGATCGTTGCCCTCGCTTCACTCACCACAGCTTTGGCGCTCCGTCATAGTACTCTCTTGGTCGGGGTTGGGGTTGGTTTAGGAACTGGAGTTTTAATTGGGATGGTAAATGGGCTGTTTGTTGCCAAGATTGGGGTTCCATCTTTTTTGGTCACTTTGGGGATGACTGGAATTATAACCGGTTTAGCCCGATGGATCACTCAACTCAAATCCATACCAGTGACGAACAAAACCTATAATTTTTTATTTGGATCAGGTGATATTGGACCGATTTCAATTCTTTTTATCTGGACCATTGTACTTTTGATTTTAGGGCAGATTACTCTCCGAAAAACCAGATTTGGACGCTATGTTTTAGCAACAGGAGGAAACAAGATCTCAGCGCTCTATTCAGGAATCAACGTAGATCGAATTAAATTTTCAGTCATGGCGCTCAATGGGACTTTAGCCGCTTTAGCCGGAATGCTCTATGCTGGACGATTACATGGTGCCCGGTATACATTGGGTGAAACCGATCTGATGACCGTCATTGCCGCGGTTATTATTGGAGGAACCAGCCTGTCAGGAGGGCGGGGATCGGTGGTGGGATCCGTCGTAGGTTCTCTAATCATGGGTATGATTAACAATGGATTGATTTTAATGGGATTATCGGTCGATCAGCAGATGATTTTTCGCGGCTTAATTATTATCATCGCCGTTTCGTTTACGATGAGGGAAAAGAAAAAGTGAAGGGGGAACAGGAGATGTCACACCCTACGCCATTTTTACGCATTCCAAGCAAAGCGGAAATAGCGATTGGTACTGAACTCGATGCAGACAGTTATCCGATACATTTAATGAAAAAATATTTTCCGGACCGAGATTTCAAGGTCATTTTGCCCGAAGAAGTGAGTCGCCTTAAGGGTGAATCACCCTCGAATTATGGAGGTCTTTTCTATCTGATAGAAACGAAAAACCACTCTTCTTTTCATGATCAACCATCCAACGATGGAAACGACTTGGTTGAGGATGGATTTATTATGAAAACCCGCATGGAAGAAGGACGGCCAATCTTAATTCTGAGGGGAGGAGGTCGTCCCGGGCTGATCTATGCCATCAACGAATTGGGAAAGAAAGAAATGGCCACTCAACCTGATGGCGATATTGTCATTCCCGAGATTAACATTCGTCAAGAACCTTCACTTCCTTATCGTTTGTTTTGGACGTGGGACCACAGCACCAACTGGTATCTAGAGCAAGTCGGTTTGCAGGAAATCGGGGCGATGAATTACTATTCTAAGCCTTCAGAAGGGTTTTTAGAAGATTATTGTCGTTTGGTTGACTTTATGAGTATGAACCGAATTGGAGGAGTTACGATTTACGGCTTTTTGCGTGATAGCCATGGGGGCATTGAAGCCGCTCAAGAGCTCTGTCGATATGCGCATGATCGAGGGGTTCGAATATTGCCGGGAGTGGGTATTAACGCCTATGGTGGGATTTATTGGGAAGGGAATCACAAATATAATTTGAGTCAATGGCTCCGACAACATCCGAAATTGAAAGCCGTATTAGGAGCACCAGCAGCTTTTTCTATTCCGGATATTCCTCCCCTTTGGTTCCCTGAAAACCAATATACTGACACCGCTTGTCCTTCAAAGCCAGAAAATGCTCAATACCATGAAGAGGCGATTGCCTGGTTGGCAGAAACCTTTATGATCGGAGGAATCAATTTTGAAACCGGGGATTACGGTGTTTGCCAGTGTGATGAATGTATGCGAAGGCGCAAGGAAAACTCAACATGGTCTTTTCGGGATATGGCTCTCCTCTATCCTCGTCTCTTTTCTGCTGCTCAACACCATCGCCAGAATCTATGGCTCGTAAGCGAAGCGTATTGGGATAATATTTTGAATCGGCAGGCGATCCAATCCCTTGAAGAGCTTCCCGATGAAGCTATTTATCAATTTTGTTTTAATCGTTCCTACTGGCCACAACTAAAAACCGGATTGACCAAGGATTATGTTAAAAACTTACCGAGGAGTAAAAATATTCTCCGGAGCCACATGGGTTCACAATGGAATCGGGAACGGTATGAATTAGTTGCTGACCGTTTTGCCGAAATGATGCAGTTGGCCTTTAAAAGTGGAATGAAAGGTGCAACCATTTTTGGTGAGGTGAGTACACTTAGTGTCGTCAATGAGGTCAATTATTTAGCATTTGCTCGCTTTGGCTATCAACCGACGTTGACTTGGGAGAATTTTATTGAAAAAGACCTTGGTCCATTGTTTGGAGGAAAGTTGGCTACCGAGGTTTATCTTCGACTACTTACTGTTCCATCCCAAAAAGCTATTCTTGATCAAGCGATTGGCGAAGCACGGGAAATGAGTCGCTCATTGAGTGGGGAGCAGTATCGACGGTGGATATGGCTCCAAAATCGCCTGATGCAAAAGAAAGCCATGACGGTAGATTAATCTTTCATTCTTCAGGCAATGCTTGAAGGATGGATGAAGGTGAGGATGAGGGTGAAAACCTGAATTCGACATGTTCGTGATTGCCACTCCATTAATCGAGCGCAAAATAATTGTTGCCCCCTCACCCTGACCCTCTCCCTCCAGGGGCGAGGAAAAAATGAGATAAAATCTCCCATCAGGGGAGATTTGGTAAAGTTTGATAAATCAACCCCGAAAATAGGTTTACAGAACAGAGATAGGAGCTTGGCCAATGAGTGGTTTTTTCATCGCTACAGCTTGGGCAGCTGCCAGAGCTGAACAGGGTCGACTGGAGAAAGTACAAAGATAAGTGCTCACCAGGGGGAATTCGGAAAGTTCATAGGAGCTGCGGAATGCAAGGACGATCATTCGTTCAGCAAGGGAAGCTGATAGTTTTTTTACAAGCTGTTTTTGGAGGTTCGTTTCAAAATCTGTTCCAGGGAGAGGATAATCTTCGGTCACAGCAATGAAGGAATGAGCTGATCGTATTGTTTCTGGAATAACTTCATCCTTCAAATCTTCATAGTGATATACTTCTATTTTTACACCTAAATGAGTAAGTTCTTTTTGAAAAACATCAAAAGCTGGTTCAGCTTGGTTAGGACCAATACCTCTGGTATGGGAGAGAATGGCATAGGCATCTCGAGGAACACAGTGAATAAGAACAAGTGGTTGATTTAAATGAATCGGCCATAGTTGTGAACGATCCTGTAAAATTGTGATAGCAGAATATGCTGCTTCAAGAGCCACTGATTCATGATCTCTCAATCCAAATTGTGGTTTTAAATCAGTCGTCGTCAATGGAGCAGTGAAAATCCCTTTTTTATATTTCAGAGTTAGAATTCTTCCTGAAGCCTCATCTAATCTTTTACGAGTTATTTTTCCCGATTTGGCTGCTTGAATGACACTCTGGATGAGTTTCATGTGCTGTTTAATATAAATGAAGGAATCATGATCGTAATGTTCTTCGGCTAACATAATCATGTCAACCCCGGCTTGAATAGCCTTGATGGCGGCTTCATCAGAAGGATAATTTTTCTTTATAGCTCCCATATTCATACTGTCGGTGAGAACTACCCCGTTAAAACCCATTTTTTTCCGAAGGAGATGACTTATAATTAAAGGAGATAAGGTGGCAGGATTAATGGAATCGATTTGAGGAAAAAGGATGTGGGAGGTCATAACCATATCAGCTCCAGCATCAATTCCTCGCTGAAAAGGATAAAGGTCCTCATGCTCTAATTGATTCAGATTTTTATTCACTTTAGGAAGATTGCGGTGGCTATCTAAGGTAGTATCTCCATGTCCAGGGAAATGTTTTAAAGTTGTGATTATACCGCTGGTATTTGCTCCCTTAACAGCAGATTCAACTTGTTTGGCTACTTTTTCTGGATATTCACCAAAGGATCTCATACCAATAATGACGTTATTGGGATTGGAATTGCAGTCAGCACAGGGAGCAAAAATGGCATTGAAGCCAACTGAAAGCATCTCTTTTCCAAAGATATTATAGATTTTATGAGTTAGTTCAGGTTTTCCAGCTGCGCCTAAAGCCAAATTTCCTGGCCCAGTTGTACTATACGGAACAAGTACCCCCCAGGTTCCTTCGTGGTCAACTCCCAATATGAGAGGAATGTGATGCGAAGTTTTTTGAGTAAGCTTCTGAAGTGATAGAGTTAATTCTTTAGCTTCTTCAGGGTTTGAGGCATTATCCTGACTCAAGTAACAACCACCTATACTAAAATTGACGATAAGCGGCACTATCGGTTCAAGATCGTGACCAGCAAAAGCCAGAAGAAATAATTGACCAACCTTTTCTTCAAGAGTAAGTGAGTTCAAAAGCGATTGAATTGGTGATGGAAAATCCATTTCGATCCTCCCCAACAATATTTTGTCAATTATAGCATGCTTTTTCCGTTGACATTGATTCGACTTATTGTTTACAATATTAATAGTTCGTTCACGAATCGAACAAATGCTATGATGATGACTCCTCTGACTAGTTCTCGAATGAATGATATCCATAAGAAAATGGTTTTTCGATATATCTGGGAGAAAGAACAAATATCACGAACCCAGATACGAACCTATTTTGGTTTTAGTAAATCGACGGTATCGGGTATTATTCGTGATTTAATCGAACAAGGATTAATTGTTGAAAATGGTCAGGAAGATGTTCCTTTAGGAAGAAAGCCTGAACTTCTCACGGTTAATCCTCATGGTTTAGTCATTCTCAGCGTTCTCCTTAAAGATTTAGGGGATGTTGAAGTAGCTGTAATTGACCTCAAAGGAACCATCCTGAGTCGTGAATCCTTTACTTTATTAGTTAAAGAACCACCCCAAGCAGCAGTTGAAGAGATAGCTTGGTTTGTAAATGCAGCTCTTGCAAAATATCCAAATACGACCTGTCTTGGTATTGGATTAGGGGCTCCGGGAATCGTCAACCATCGTTTAGGAATTATTGAATACTCAGCTCACTTTGGATGGAAAGGAGTGCCGATTGGTTCAATACTTCGGGCTGGGGTTGGTCAAGAATTCCCAATTTTAGTTGATAATCGAACGACTGCTGCCACCTTGGGTGAGATGTGGTTCGGAGGTGGAAAAAATTCTCGCAATCTTATCTGTATCAACTGCGGTGAAGCAATAGGAGCAGGAATTGTCATTGAGGGGAAAATATACCGAGGTTTTTTAGATGGTGTTGGCGAAATCGGGCATATCCCTTTAATCCCAAATGGCAATCTTTGTTTTTGTGGAAAAACCGGTTGTATTGAATCTATGGTTTCACTTCCCGCCTTAATGAAAAAAATGGGTAGAAAATATACCGGGGAGGATGATACGACTCGAATACTCCGCAATGAAATTGGAAAACCCTCGATAAAAGAAATGCTTTTGGAAGCTTATTCGACCTTAGGAGAGATGACTGCTATCCTCACTAATATTTTGGCTCCGGAGAAAATTATTTTTGCTGGAGGGCTTACTCGGATCGAACCCAAGGAAATGTTATATTCAGTCCAGCAAAAAGTCTATGAAAAAGCTCTGGAACCTTTAGCACGAAATATTCAATTAGAATTAAGTCGTTTTCACCAAGAAACTGAAGCACTCTGGGGTGCTGCCCTGGTGATGGAAAATTTATTTAGTTTAGAAATTATCCGTTGATGGAGGGTTTATGATGGAAAAAATTGGTTTTGGGGTCATCGGTGCTGGAATCTGGGGAAATTCTCATGCTTGGATCTATTCAACTGAACCCAATACAGAACTCATTGCAGTGTGTGATAAGGTTGAAGAGAAAGCGAAAGCACTGGCGGAAAAATATCATGCCCGTCGTTGGTATACTGATCCAGAAAAAATGTTACAAGATTCCGAAATACAAGCCGTCGGGATTGCAACTCCCGACTTTGCTCACCGGGAACCTTTTATCGCCGCTTGCCAAGCAGGCAAACATATTCTTTTGGAAAAACCACTGGCGACCACTCATGACGACCTAAAGCTCATGAAGACTGCCTATGAGAGATCAAGAGTGCGGGTCATGATTGATTTTCATGCTCGTTGGAATCCTCCTTTGGTTGTGGCAAAAACCAATATTGATCAAGGAACCATCGGTGAGATTATTTCCATGTACTACCGTTTGAATGACACCATTTTTGTACCGACCAAGATGTTATCCTGGGCAGAAAAGTCATCTATCCTTTGGTTTTTAGGAAGTCATACGGTTGATACTCTTCGATTTCTTTCCGGTAAAGAGGTCAAGAGAGTCTATTCAGTTTCTCGGGCTGAGGTCTTAGTTAGGCTTGGAGTGAATGTTCCCGATATTTATCAAAGTGTTTTAGAAATGGAAGATGGAATTATTGCCAGCATTGAAAATAACTGGATTGTACCAAATTCCCATCCTAACTGGAACGATATCAAACTCAACATTTTGGGGAGCAAAGGGATGTTCAACATGGATCTGACGAATAATCAAGCCATTGAACGCTATCTTCCTGATAAAAGCGATCATCCTGATATCTTGGTTATGCCGACGATTCATGGCAAACCGAGTGGTTTTGCTCATGAAAGCATTCGGGATTTTATTCATAAATTAATAACTGGTGAGAAATTTATTGTCGATTTTGAAGATGGATACCGGGTGAGTAAAGTTATTCTCGCCCTCATGGATTCGGCAAAAACCCGAATGCCGGTCGAAGTCAATTATAATTCTTAATCTTAAGTCGGGAGGGAATTGGATGCTTGATAAAGCCATAAAAATATTTGATTTGAGTGGCAAGATAGCTCTGATAACTGGAGCGAGTAAGGGTTTAGGAAAAGCATTTGCAACTGCCTTAGCAGAAGCAGGGGCGACGCCAGTTTTAGTGGCAAGAAATCAAATAGAACTGGAAAAGACTGGTAAGGAAATTGCTCAAATTAATCCGCAATGTACTTGGTATGCAGCGGATATAACCAAAGAAGTAGAAATTGAAGAAGTAGTGAACAAAATGATTGATCGATTCGGAAAGATCGATATTTTGGTGAACAATGCTGCAACTGGCCGAATCAATCTTCCACCGGAAGAAACCAGTTTAGAACAATGGAATTTCGTTATTGATACCAATCTCACTGGTATGTTTATATGCTCCAAAGCAGTAGGGAAGGAAATGATTAAACAAAGAAAAGGGAAGATAATCAATTTAGCTTCAATTTCAGGATCAATCATCAACAAGGGAGTCCATGGCGGATCATACGACGTTTCTAAATCAGCTATTGTAGCCTTAACGAAGGCTTTGGCTGTCGAATGGGCTTCTTACAATATTAACGTTAATGCTATTGCTCCCGGCTATTTCCTTACGGAACCGAATATCAAATTTTTTGAAGCCGACCAAGAATTTTATCGTCAGGTTGTGGATATGGTTCCCTTAAAACGGATTGGGGATCCCAATGAGCTGAAAGGAACAGTGATATATTTAGCCTCAGAAGCTTCCAACTTTATGACGGGATCAATTGTTGTTGTTGATGGAGGGTATACTTTGTGGTGAGAAAAAAATTAAAAAAGGGAGGTGGTCGTTCAACTTTAAATGAAAATTTTTTTATTCATAAGATAACAATAGAAAAAGGAGGATAAGCAAAATGCGAAAGTTAATTTTTCCGTTAGTCATATTGTTGGTTTTTTCATTGGCAAGTGTTGTTTTAGCAGAAGTCCCGGCCGAGGTGGCTACCTGGGCAAACATGATTAAAGAGAAATTTGATGGGACAACCATTACTTGTGCTTTTACCTCGCATCCAACCACCGATGCTATGCAGGCAATGGTTGATGAGTTTACCCAATTGACGGGTATAAAAGTGAGATGGGATATTATTGAAGAAGGGTTGCTCCGTCAGAAACTTCTTTTAGAACACGAAGCCAAGACCGGTGTCTATGACGTTATACTCATCGATGCTTTTAATATGGCTGAGTATGCACCTAGTGGAGTAGCCCTTGATCTCCAGCCACTTCTTGAAAATAAAGAAATTACTCCTGATTGGTATGATTATGCCGATATCTTGCCGGCCTACCGGGATGGAATTGGGACTTTTAATGGGGTCATCAGTGGAATTCCAGTAGCTGGTGAAACTCGTTATGTTGGTTATCGGACTGATCTTTTTGAAAAATACGGCCAGAAACCTCCTGAAACCATGGATGATTTATTAGCAATGGCCAAGTTTTTCAAAGGGAAAGAAGAAAACCTCTATGGTATAGGAATGCGAGCTCAAAGAGGAATTCATTTTGCTTCCGGTTGGCTGACGGTTATGTACCAACTAGGTGGTCAAGTCCTCGACCAAAAAACCTGGGATGTCCTGTTGAATGATCCAAAAACAGTTGCTTCTCTTGAGTACTTTGTGGATCTTTTAAATCAAGGGCCTCCCGATATTGCCGTTTATACCCATGAAGAAGCAGTTTCAGTTTTTACTTCTGGCCGAGCAGCAATGTGGTTTGACTCAACTGCTCTTACTCCCTGGATTATTGATCCAACCAAATCGGCTATTACTGATAAAGTTGGTTTTGTACCACCTCCCAGTGGACCAGCCGGTGCTTATGGAGTTTTGGCTGGGTGGAACGTTGGTATATCCAGTGATGTTGATGCGAAACGACAGGAAGCCGCTTGGGCGTTCATCGTTTGGATGACCAGCAAATATAAAGCGAAAGACTATGTCAAACTTGGTGGTACCCCAGTACGAGAATCGGTTTACACCGATGAAGAGCTGGTTGCCGCTAACTGGACCTTCCCGATTCAGTTAGAATCTTTAGGTCGAGCAGCTAATTTAGTTAAAGATGGTATGATGTGGTTACCTCCACATCCAAAACTCATGAAAGTATTAGAAATTGCTGGTTCCTATGGTTCCGATGTGCTAGCTGGACAGAGGTCTGCCAAAGATGCTATGGATAAAGCCCAAGCTGAATGCGTCAATATTATGGCTGAATAGGAATTACCTTCGGGGAGGGTTTAAGCCCTCCCCGATCTGGAGAATTATCGATGAAGAACAAAAAGAAAGAATATTATTGGTATTTATTACCCTCGCTGCTTACTTTGGTGGCGATTGTTATTTTTCCCACTATATTTCTCTGGTACATGAGTTTTACTAATTATGATTTAACAATGGGATGGGAACAGCACAAATTAATAGGAATTAAAAATTTTCAGTATCTCGCTTTTGAAGATAAAGATTTTTGGTATTCGATGAAAATTAGTCTTTGGTTTATGGTTTTTACGGTTATAGTTGAATTCGTGTTGGGTTTGGCCATTGCTTTGCTTTTTAATCGTCGCATTCGAGGGAAAAGATTGTGGATGTCTTTTTTAATCGTACCCATGGTGATCACCCCCACTATTATTTCGCTTATTTGGAAATTGATGCTCAATACCGAATATGGCGTTCTTAATTATATTCTTTCTTTATTTTCTATTGCGAAAATCAACTGGTTAGGATATGAAAATGCTCTCTGGTCAGTCATGATGGTTGACATTTGGGAATGGACTCCATTTTTTGCACTTATTCTCTATGCCGGTTTACAATCTCTCCCTCAAGAACCCTACGAAGCAGTCGTCGTTGATGGTGCCTCGCCTCTGCAAATATTTTATTACCTCACCCTTCCTCTTTTAAAACCGATGATTTTAATTGCCATTTTGCTTCGTTCCATCGATTCTCTGAAAATATTTGATATCGTCTATGGTTTAACTCAAGGAGGACCGGGAAATGCCACTGAGTTAATGAGCATGCATATTTATCGACTCGGTTTTCGACATACTAACTGGATTGGACGAGCATCGGCAAATGCTATGGTTTTACTGGTTATCATTACAATATTGACGAACATACTGCTACGGATAATGAGAAGAGGGACCAGGGGGGAATTATAAATGACTACTTTTTTTAATTATACCCGACAAAGAAGAGTCAAAAACTTCCTTTTAGATATTCTTATTGCTTTGGTGGTTATTGTCTGTGTTTTTCCCTTTATCTGGATGTTTATGACATCAATAAAAACTCGGGTACAAACCATTGATCCTTCAATTTGGTTTTTCCAACCCACTCTCGAAAACTATCGGGCAATATTTCAAAAACGGGATATGTTTATGTATATCAACAATAGTATCATTGTGGTGTTATTTACTACCTTGATTTCTGTATCATTAGGCACTTTTGCTGCCTATGGGTTGGCTCGTTTTCAGTTCAATAGAAAAGAAGATATAGCTTATTGGGTTCTTTCTCTGCGGATGTTACCACCTATGGCTGTGGTCATTCCTTTTTTCCTTCTGGGGCGTTTTATTGGGCTCCTTGATACCCATCTCCTTCTCATTATCGTATATCTGAGCTTTAATATTCCTTTTACCATTTGGATGATGAGAGGTTTTATTGAGGATATTCCTCGTGAGTTGGAAGAGGCGGCTTGGGTGGATGGTTGTTCGAGGTTTCAAGCTATACGACGGATTATTTTCCCACTTATTGCCCCGGGGGTTGCTGCTACATCAATATTTTGTGTCATTCAATCCTGGAATGAATTTTCTTTGGCCTTTTTCCTAACCAGCTTTAACGCTCGAACCATACCAACGACAGTAACTTTTTTCCTTTCAGTTCTTGGTGTAATCTGGGGAGAAATGGCGGCGGTGGGAATAGTGGCTACCATACCGGTGCTCATTTTTGCTTTGATTGTTCAAAAATATCTGGTCCGTGGTCTTACCTTTGGTGCCATTAAGAGCTGAGCAGCGAATAAAAGATTATTGTGCCTTGAAATGGAACTCTCCGAGGAATAGAATATGAATGAAGATATTCCTAAGGTGGAGATGAAATGAAAACCACGAGATTGATTGCCTATTCGGGACTATCGGTAGCAGTAGTGACAGTTGTTACCATGGTAATACAGGTACCGATACCGCAAACCAAGGGGTATATTAATCTTGGTGACGCGGTTATTTTGGTTTTTGCGATGCTTTTTGGTGCCAAGGTTGGGATGATTGGCGGTGGATTGGGCTCAGCTTTAGCTGATATTCTTACTGGTTATGCTCATTGGGCGCCGTTTACTCTTATCATTAAAGGAATAGAAGGGCTGATCGTTGGTCTTTTTGCTTCGAAAGAGATGAGTGTTGGGAAAAGAGTTCCCATTCTTATTCTTGCGGTTCTAGAAATGGTTTTTGGTTATTTTTTAGTTGAAACCCGTCTTTATGGTGCGGGAGCAGCTTTGGTTGAAATACCTGGAAACTTAATACAAGCAGGAAGTGCCGTTATCATCTCACTTTTACGCTTTTATGCAGTAAAAAGAGTTGAGAAGGTTTATACTCGAGAAGTATAAAAAAGGAATTAAATAAAGGGATTTTTCTTGATGGAAAAATCCCTTTATTTAGAATCTATATTATATTTAACCCAAAAAAAATTAGTTCAGAGAACTTAGGTTCTAAAAGGTCTAAAACTCAGATTATTGTTTTTCGAAGAGGTCTTTTGAAGCACCACATACCGGACATACCCAATCCTCAGGAAGATCATCGAAAGATGTACCAGGTTTAACTCCAGCATCAGGATCGCCTAATTCAGGATCATATACGTATCCGCAAACTGTGCAAACATACTTAACCATAAATCTACCTCCCTTACAATTTAAAAATTATAACTCTATTCTACCAAATAATATTTCCAGTTTTGAAATGAATATTTGTCATCTATGAAAGAACCAGATAAGGATGAAAATCCTTCCCCCTCACTTGAACCTCTTCCACCAGGGGAGAGGAAAAAAGAATAAGGCCTCTCCAACGGAGGAGCGACGGAGAAAACTTAAAGAATGAATAGTTCCTTTCCCCTTAATGGGAGAAGGTGAGAATGAGGGTGAAATTCATACCTTGACATATTTTGTTGATGGAGTAATACTATATCTAAATATGGAAGAAACAATGGAAAGGAGATGATAATAAAAAAATAAATATTATAAATATTAGTTTTAAATTCAATTTTAAAGAAGGAGAGGGATAAATAATGAAAATGAAGAAATGTGTTTTAGGGTTTGTGGTATTGGTTTTTGCTCTATCTCTGCTTTTCCCAACCATCAGTGTTGCTGCAAACAAGTATGTATTTGCATGGATTCCGAAAGCTCTTAACAATCCTGTGTTCGAGTTAGGCAGAAGCGGTGCTCTGCAAAAAGCCAAAGAACTGACCGAACAAACCGGAGATACAGTGGAAGTCTTGTATGTAGCCTCGGTAAATTCCGATGCTGCTGAACAAGTTCGGGTGATTGAGGATGTGATCTCCAAAGGGGTAAGTGGTATTGGCGTATCTTGTAATGATCCGACTGCACTCAAAGATGCCATTGATAAGGCTGTGGATGCCGGTATACCCGTGATGACCTGGGATTCCGATTCACCAGAAAGTAAGCGCTTTACTTATCTTGGAGTGAGCAATTATGAAGGTGGGAAGGCTGCTGCTGACCTCCTCATAAAAGCTATGGGAACCTCAGGGGAGGTCGCAATATTAACCGGCGTACCAGGAGCCTTCAACCTCGAGGAACGAATCCGCGGTTTTAAAGATGGCATTCAAGATTACCCCGATATCAAGGTCGTCACCACCGTTGCTTGTGATGATGACATTAACAAAGGAGTGCAAGTGGTTGAGGAAACCATGCAAGCCCATCCGGATTTGGATGGCTGGTTTTTTGTTGGGTTATGGCCGCTCTTTGCTGAAAGAGGGTCAATGCCCCTTTGGGAAGAAGCGGCAAAATCTGGTGATTTAAAAACGGTCGCTTTTGATACCCTGCCGGTTGAGTTGGAACTGCTCAAAGATGGCTATCTATCCGGTCTGGTCGGTCAAAAGTATTGGGGTTGGGGATACGACACCATTCAAATGCTCTATGACTATATTGTTCATAATAAACGCTATGAAAGCTGGACTGACTCCGGTATGGACATCGTTACCATAAAGAATGTCGATGCGATGATTGAGGCCTGGGAAACCCAAGACTTTACAAAACCTCTTCCACCAGCATTTTAACCAAAACAATATCTGGTGTTAGGTAGAGATGGAGTAAAGAAAAACTAGTGTTTTAGAATTCAATACAGAATGAATTGAGGGATACAAATGGATTGTGAAGAACCTCACGTTATTTAACGTGAGGTTCTTCACAAAAAGGAAAAGGGGAGGAATATGGTATCGCCATCAAAAAGCGATTTGGATTCAGAAACCACTACTTCTCAGGAATCAAAAATCATCTTCCGATTATTCAATAATCAGTTAACCACTATTATCATCATTTTATTGGTAATGGTTTTTTTAATGGGAACGTTCACTCGTACTTTTTTAACCGCCAACAATATCTTCAATGTGCTTCGCGCCTTTTCTTGGATTGCAATTGCTTCCTTTGGCCAATCGATGGTTATTATTGGAGGCGGAATAGACCTTTCTTCAGGTTCAACGATGGCTTTTGCTGGTATCATCACCGCTATGATGCTCACCAATGGTTTTGGGGTTGGATTGTCTCTCCTCATTGGTTTGGGGTTTGGAGCCTTTATCGGATTGGTGAATGGGGTTTTGGTAAGTCGAGCAAAGTTGCCACCATTCATTGCTACCTTAGGGATGATGAGTATCCTTCGAGGATTTTGCTACGGTTTAACCAGTGGATGGCTGATCCGCAGTTTACCAAAAGGCTTTCTATATCTTGGTCAAACCGACCTCTCTCTCTATATATGGAAGGTTCCTCTCCCGGCTCTTATCATGATTTGTTTTGCCATTCTTTCTTTTTTTTATCTCACCAAAACCAAAGTTGGGTATCATATTTATGCGGTAGGAGGGAATGAATATGCTGCTTCTCTGGCTGGTATTGATGCTTCCCGAGTAAAATACGTTATTTATACTCTGTCAGGACTTTTTGCGGCAGTCGGTGGGATTCTTATGACGTCCCGATTAGGGGTAGCAGCGCCAACGGCTGCTGATGGATATGAACTGGATATCATCGCTGCAGCGGTTATTGGTGGTATTAGCCTGAGTGGAGGAGAAGGAAATGTTTGGGGAGCTTTAGTTGGTGCCGCTATCATGCAAATTCTTCGTAATGCATTAGTGCTGGTAGGCTTCCCCGCTTATTGGCAATCCTCAGCCATCGGTACTGTGATTATCGGTGCAGTTATGATCGACCAGTATCGGAAAAAACGAATCTGAGGGAGATAATGAGATGAATGAAGAAATGCTGGAAAATCTTCACCCACTGCAAAATGTTCAACCCATCCTTGAATTGAAGGGAATATGTAAATATTTTGGTGGAGTTCATGCTCTTGAAAATGTCGATTTTGATGTTTACCCTAAAGAGATTGTTGCCATTGTTGGTGATAATGGTGCGGGAAAGTCAACCTTGATAAAAATTATAGCTGGTGTTCATCCTCCAACTTCTGGAGAAATAATTTTGCAAGGGAAGCCAGTTGAAATCGCTTCTCCAATTCAAGCTCGTGAGTTCGGGATTGAAACGGTTTACCAAGAACTCGCCTTAATAGAAACTCGAGATGTTCCATCAAATTTTTTCTTAGGGAGAGAACCAACACACGGGAAAATGGGTATTTTCATCGACAGGAAAAGGATGGTTGATGAAACAGTAAGTACCTTGAATTCTTTAGGCATTAAGCTTCCTTCCCTCAGTACCATGGTTCGGTACTTATCGGGTGGACAACGACAATCATTGGCTATTGGTCGGATTATGCCCTGGGGAGGGAAAATTATTATCATGGATGAGCCGACCGCTGCTTTAGGTGTTAAAGAATCAAGAAAAGTATTAGATTTGGTTCTGAAGTTAAAGGAAAAAGGGTGTTCAGTAATTATTATTAGTCACAACATGCGTCATGTATTTAATGTTGCCGATCGCATTGTCGTTTTACGAGGGGGGGTTAAAGTTGGTGAAAGAATAAAAAAACAAACTACTCCTGATGAGATTGTTAAATTAATTGTTGGTGCAGAGATGCTCTAATAGTATTCCTGGTTGAAAATTTTAGACAGCTAAAGCAATTAAGGGTATAATATTGTTTAATAACAATATCATGAGGAGGTCTAATATCATGAAAAAACCTGTAGTAAGGGGATTGAGTGTTTTTTTATTCGTTTCACTCTTGTCACTTCTTATTGTTGGTATTGCCTTTGCCGACGAGAATGAAAAACTAACTTTCGGTTATATTGCCTTTAGCAGAAAAGATATTTGGAATAACTATTCAATTTTAGCCTTTGAATACGCGGCAAAACAAAAGGGAGTTGAAACCATTGTCCTTGATCCAGAAGGAAATCTGGAGAAAGCTGTTTCTTCAATGGAAGACCTCATTACTAAAAAGGTTGATGGAATATCAGTTTTCACCATGACTCCAGAACTGGATGTGACTATGGCTGAAATGGCAAACGCTGCCGGAATACCGATAACCTTTGAAAACTCACTCCCAGCCGAAAATACCCCCAACTACATTTCCTGTGTAGCCTGTCAATATGATGATATTGGTTATGCAGCGGGAAAATATATCAATGAAGCGTATCCAGGAAGTAAGCTGTTTTACGTGATGGGAGCACCAGGTATGGGAATTACTGAGCTTTATGAGAAAGGGCTTCATAAGGCACTTGAAGAATTTGGAAAAGTTGAATTAGTTTCAACCCAACCAACCGATTGGGGTGCAGAGAAAGCAATGAATGTTACCCAAAATGCCATACAATCCGGCCTTGAGTTCGATGTAATTTTTGCGAATAATGAACAAATGGCAACAGGTGTAATCAATGCTTTAAAAGATGCCGGTTTATTTGGGAAAGTTAAAGTCGTGGCGACTGGTGGAGGACCACATGGCTTGGAAATGATTGAGAAGGGTGAGTTAGATGCGA
>JAAYUP010000371.1 GCA_012517635.1 Candidatus Atribacter alterifermentans | reverse complement strand
CCGGGAAGCGATATTGGCGTGGATACCCATATCATGAGTGACTAAAACAATAGTGTTATTAAGTTCTTGCTGGACATCCCGCATGAGCTGGAGAACAGCTCTTTGAGCTACAACGTCAAGAGCAGTGGTTGGTTCATCAGCGAGGATAATTTTAGGTTTTAACAAGGTTGAGAGAGCAATCGCAATTCTCTGGCGCATTCCTCCCGAGAGCTGGTGAGGATAGGTACTGAGTATGTGTGGGGGAAGCCCTAACTCTTCCAGATGTTGGCGAGCTAGAGAGAGGAGGTCTCGATTGGCTTTTCCTCGAATATGGCTTTCCAAAAAATCGAGATAGGTTCTCCTCAATTTTTTCACTGGGTTGAAGACACTCATTGAACCCTGGGGAATATATGAAATATATGTCCATCGAAGTTCTCGCCTTTCTTTTTCACTTAAGGAAAAAGCATTGATGTACTTTCCATTTATTCGATAATCGACCTTTCCTTGAAATAATTGCAAAGGAGGCTCAATAGAGGCAAAAAAAGCTTTGAGCAAGGTTGTTTTTCCACAGCCACTTTCTCCGGCGATGCCATAGATCTCATTTTCAGGTATACTCAAAGTGACATCATTGACCGCTTTCACCGTCTTCCTTTTTCCTAGGACGTCCAAGACGTAAAAGGTTTGGAGTTGTTCAACATTGATGACACAGTTCATCGTCATTTGACTCCTATTCTTTGAATCCGCACTCTAGGATCTAAATATTCGCTTATACTCACCGAAAACCAGTAGAGAGCAACCAGGAGAAGGATAGTCAAAACAACCGGGGTTAAAATCCACCACCAATATCCAAGAAGCATGGCTTGATAGGTAATAGCCCATTGGAGGGTTGTCCCCAGGGTGGGAATAGATAGAGGGACTAGACCGAGAATAGCTAGTACGATTTCCATGCCGATTGCCCAAGCGATATTGTTGATTAATGTTGAGAAAATAAGAGGAATAGTTAAAGGGAGATACTCTTTAGTTACCAGAGAAAGGGTCCCATTTCCAGAAAGGATCGAAGTTTGAGTAAACTCACGCTCTCGGAGGCTCAAAACCTGGGAACGAATGGTTCGAGCATCCCACGCCCAACCGAAAAAGGCTAAAAGGAAGCCGGTGTTGATGAGCGTCATCGCTTCTTTTAAAAGCATAGCAACCAGCACCAAAATGAGAAAGAGTGGAATAACCAGGAGTCCGTCAGTGATTCCCATAAGAATCCGATCTGAAATGCCTCCCTTATACCCTGCAACAAAGCCAACTAATACGGCAATCACTCTCGATATAAGACCGGCGATCAAGGCGATGATAAGCTAATTACGTATAGAAAAAGTTGCCTCCCAAAAAACATCCTGCCCTTTGGAATTGGTTCCTAAAATATGAGACCAGGAAGGAGGTTTGTCACGGGGAACCTGCAACCATTCTGTGGCATCGTAAGGCGAAAAGAATGAAGCAATAACCAGAAAAGATAAAAAACATAAAAGTATAAAGCCGACCGCAAATCGATAATCCTTGAAAAGATCTTTCAGAATGCCCATGTTTCACCTCCTATCGGTGACGAATTCTCGGATCGAATAGTGGATACAAGAGGTCCAAAATGAGAACCGCGGTGGTGATAGTGAGTATAGAAAGAACGGTGATTCCCATAACCAAGTTATAGTCACCTCGGGTTACCCCTCTATATAATAAAAGACCGACTCCTGGATAGGAAAATACCATTTCAACGATCAAAACGCCGCTAAAGACCTGTCCCAAAGCGAGGGCAAGTTGAGTAATTTGGGGAAGCATCGCATTCCGTAATACATACCCGAAAATAATAAACCTTTCTTTCACCCCTCCAGTCTGCGCGTATTGAACATAATCCTCTCTTTTTACATTTTGTACCAAGAGTTTCATTTGTTGAAACCAGACAGCACCACCGAGGATTACCAAGGTGAGTGCCGGTAAAAATGAATAACGAAGGATAGTTAGAATAAAATTCCAATTAAGAATAGTTCTTCTTCCCAGCATCATTCCACCGGCTGGGAAGAGCTGCCAGACATAGGCGAACAGAATGAGGACGATGATACCAAATATATAATGGGGAACCGGCCTGATTACCATGATGACCGCGTCGAGAACTTTTGACCAATTTTTACGGGAAAAATACCCGGCAATTCCTCCTAAGATATTTCCTAATATCCAAGAAACGAGAGTGGAGGTAGCAAACAACCCAATTGTCCAGGGAAGATAGGTTCTGAGGAGGTCAGACACTGGGGTTGGGAATTGGAAAAAAGAAGGACCGAAATCAAGGGAGAAAACTCGTTTCCAGGTGGTGATATATTGATCAAAAAGTGAACCCTCTAACCCATACAGTTCATTGAGCGTTTTCATTAAACTGTTCACAGCAGTTGAATCTAACTGAGCTCCTTGCGCTTGGATTTGGGCGATTAGCTCAAGAACAGGGTCCTGACCAGTCAGGCGGGGGATGAAAAATACTGCAGTAATACCACAAAAAATGACCAAAACATATTGAATGATTCTCGGAATAAAATAATCTCTGAAAAATCTCATAGTTCCCCCTTGGGGAGGTTCCCCGATGAATGATCAACGGGGAACCTCGACATATGCGATTTTTATTTCTTTTCAAGGAATGGAAGCATGTATTTGAGGTTTGGCCAGTGTT
>JAAYUP010000370.1 GCA_012517635.1 Candidatus Atribacter alterifermentans | reverse complement strand
GGAAAAATCGAGCCAATGTTCCCAGATTTTGTCGCTTATTTAGGGTCCTTAGGTTATATTGATTATGTGACTCCTTGTACTGCTGAACTAGCCCGGGCGGTTCAAAACCAAATAAAAGATAAAAATGGAGTTCTCATGCTCGGCCATGGTGCATTGACGGTTGGTCAAAATTTAAAAGAAGCGTTTCAAAGAACTGAATTGATTGAAGAGTCAGCCAGAATATTAATTGCGGCAAAACAATTTGGTGACCCTCGAATTTTATCTTCAAAAGAATGTGAAGAAATTAGAAATCTCGATGCTGAAAAATATCGGATGGAACTCATAAAAAAAGAAAATAATCGTTGAAGTTCTAAGCGATAAGGAGGAATAATTGGGATGTTTGTTTTAGTGATAAGTGGCAGCGACGTCAGTAAAATACCTGGGGTATCAATCGCAGGCTCAAATCCTGAGGTTATTCCTTATACTGCCCCGGCTGATGCTGATCTGCTTTTGTGGGGGAAACCTCATGTCATCGATGCTATTCCTGTTGATCCTCAAGGGCATCCAACACCGGCGATAATTACCCGTGCCGCAAGTTGTGAAGCTGGATTTCCTATCTTCATTATTCGTTCTGGCACCTATCTCCCACCGGTCGTTCCCTATATTGAAATGAATGCGAATCCTGGGCAAGACCCACAAATCAACCAGGCGGTTCCAGAGGTAGAAATGTTGATTGAAAAATCCAAATCTTTAGGTCAAATTTTAGGAAAATCCTCAAAAAAGATCGTGATTGCTGAATCACTACCTGGCGGAACCACTACTGCCTATTTAGTATTAAAAGCATTAGGATATAATGGTATGGTTTCATCGGCGAGTCCAATTAATCCTATTCAGCTTAAAGATCAAATTTGGGCAAATACAGCCAAGAGAATTGGAATAAAATTCGGTGATTTGCATGGAAAACCGATTGATGCCATTCGCGAACTAGGAGATCCGATGCAGGCTACCGTATTTGGCATGGTTACCGGTATTGAAGATGAAAGAGATATCATTCTCGCTGGTGGGACACAAATGCTGGCAGTTGCTGCCTTACTTCGACAAGCTAGATATAATAAACCACTCTTGGTTGCTACTACGACCTATGTGGTACGTGATAAATATGCCCATTTTCTTGACCTTGCCAAACAAATTCAGGTTGATATTTATTCTGCACCACTCGATTTTAGCCAGTCACATTTTCCTGGTCTTGCTGATTATGAAAAAGGATTTGTCAAGGAAGGCGTTGGTGCTGGAGGAGCAGTTTGGTATGCTGAACAATTAGGGGTAACACCCATTCGAGTAATAAGAAAAACTGAACAGTTATATCAAGCAATGGTTGAAAAGAGTTGATTTATTTAAATTGATTATAAAAGAGGAAGTGACATAATTTGTTAATTAGCAACCATTACCATAGTCAATGGATAGATTTACGAAGTGATACCGTAACCCATCCTACTGAAGAAATGTTAGATGCTATGGTTAGGGCTGAAGTAGGTGATGATGTTTACCAGGATGATCCAACGACACTAACCTTACAAGATTTAGCTGCAAAAATGGTTGGGAAAGAATCAGCATTATTTGTGCCTTCAGGGACTTTTGGGAATCAATTAGCTCTGATTTCTCATACTGAGAGAGGAGACGAAATACTCATACCCGAAAGTAATCATATTGTCATGCATGAGGTTGGAGCATCGGCAGTAATCGCTGGAGTTCAATTGCGGTGTATTCCCGATGTGAAAGGTCGTATCACTATTAACGATTTGCAACAGCGTTATCGTGATGGGGATATTCACAACCCAAGAACTGCTTTAATTTGCCTTGAAAATGCCCATTCTTCAGGAAAAGTGATACCTCTTGTTGATATGAAAGAGATTTTTAACTATAGCAAGTCATTGGGCGTACCAATTCATCTTGATGGTGCTCGTATTTTTAATGCTGCTTTGGCTTTGAAAGTAGATGCGACCGAAATAAGCCAATATTGCGATTCAGTGATGTTTTGTCTTTCCAAAGGTTTATGCGCACCAATTGGATCTATTTTAGCAGGCAGTAAATCCTTTATTAATCGGGCACTGAAAAATCGTAAGTTAATGGGTGGTGGACTTCGTCAAAGTGGATATTTAGCCGCTGCCGGAATAATTTCATTAAAAAAAATGGTTCACCGTCTTTCTGTTGACCACGAAAATGCCCAATATTTAGCTCAAAGACTCAGTGAAATCCCTGGGTTTGAAATTTTTAACGATCGTCTTGACATAAACATGGTTTTTTTCCGAATTCAAAAGAGGAATTTTGATTCAAATACTTTTGTTCAATTTTTGTATAAAAAAAATATAAAAATTAATCCACCCTCAGCAAATGAATATCGCTTGGTTACTCATTATTGGATCGACAAAAGGAAAATTGATCGGGTAATCATGATAATGAAGGAATATTTGCAAAATGTAATTTAAAAGTCCTTATAGATGGATGATTGATTTTTTACTAACAAGTTGATGGCATTTAAAAAAAGCAGATACATAAAAATGGGCTCTAACAAACCGGTTGCGTTTTCTGTCGGTTTAAAACACCAGACATTTGCCATTATAATCGCTCACTGACCACAGAGCTTTCTAAGAGAGTCAAACCCTCTTATAGGAGGCTTTTTCGCATACCAGCTTCTCAGAACCCACAACAAAATTTTAAATTGAATTCTCCAAAATGTCAAATGAAAAGAATCAATTTTAATTGCGCTAATCAAATTTTAAGGTTATAGTTTTGTCACCGAACTTATTGCATAGAGCATAAACTTCAATGGTATCTCCCGAATGAGCATCTATAAGAAGATACTGGGCTTCCTGAATGCCTGAGGAGGTTTGAGTTAGAAAATATTGAATGATCATATCTTTTCCGTTGAGTTTTACTTTCATTTCTTGAATGTAGTGATCGCCAGATGGATTCGGAACATTATGGATTGTTTGAATGGTTAGAATTTTAGTTTGTTGGTCAAAGGTTGCGTTAATTGTTGAAGGGGGATGAGCAAAAGCAACTCCACTAAAAAGAATGAAACCGATCATTAAATTGATTATCAGGCTTTTTTTGGTTAGGATTTTTAACATTTACAAAACCTCCTATAGAATTGAATTAATATGATATAAGTGAAAACCGCTCTTTTATAGAAATATTTCTTTTTTTGAATAAAAAAATAAGAAACAGTCGAATATTTAATATTGTTTTATAGGATGGTGGAAATTATAATCATAATTAGAAATTTTTTTGAAGATGAGAAAAATGATATCAAAAAAAGGAGGGTTTTAGAGTGGATAAGAAAATTATATCTATAATAGTAATGATTTTAATTTTTAGTATCTCGTTTATAGTTTATGGTCAAAACTTTGTGCCTTATCAAAACCCACAGAAGGGGTTTTCTCTTCAAGTACCAACTGGTTGGCAGCAGAGTGCGCAAAATTTTTATGGACAAGAAGTGATATATTTTATATCTCCTATGGAGTCACAACAAGATTTCTTTCAAGAGAATATATCAATTATGATTTTTCCTCTTCAATACCAGATGGATCTTGACACTCTTGCCAATATGTATACTCAACAATCCCAATCCCAAATACCAAATCTTCAAGTAGTTCAGTCGCAAAACATTGCTATAGGAAATATTCCAGCAAAGTACGCTCTTTATACTGGTTCTATGCAACAAATGAACATGGCGTTTTTAGTTGTCTATATTATTAATCAAAATCAAGCTTATATTCTTCAGTGTACTTCCGACGCAAACAAATATCAGCAGTATCAATCTGTATTCAGTCAAGTGTTAGGTTCATTTAGCTTCATGGCGGTCCAACCAACACCTTTCCAACAACAGCCCTTCCAACAACAACAGCCCTTCCAACAACAAACTCCCTTAGTTCCGGAGCAGCAGCTTCCATTCATTCCTGAACAAACACCTCAAACCAACCTCCCCCAGTTTGACCAACCAAGTATTCAACCGTCACCACAAACTCAGGATGCTTTACCGCAGTTTGATTAAAAGAGCCGTCATTAACGAAATTTAAAAAAAGGTTAGGGATTATATAAAAAAGCTTATTACAAGACCACAGCTTTCGGGAGGTTCGATTTGGATGAAAATGAAATTGTGGTTATTGATGTTGTTGGTTTTTTTCTTTACAATTTTTTCTTTTTGTGCACTCGCTTCAGAAAAATGGATTCAAATAGGAACTATCCCACTTAACGGTAGAGTCAATTTTAAGGCTATTGAGCTGAATGGAAAAATTTATCTGCTTGGTGGGGTATCTTCAGAAAAAGGTATCACCAATTTAGTAGATGTTTACAATCCAAAAAATAATGCTTGGATGCCAGTAAATCCAATGAAGGAAAAGAAAACAAATTTTGCTGCTTCGGCCTATCAAGGGAAAATATATGTCATCGGGGGGTACCGAGAAGATGGTCGGTTTTTTATGAATACCGTTGAAATATACAATCCTGAAAACAATACTTGGAGCAAAGGAAAACCGCTCCCTTCCCGAAGGGGATGGATGGAGAGCGCTGTGTCCAACGATAAAATTTATGTAATTGGTGGTCGAACAGTTGATTTTCATAACACTAATGCTGTTGAAATCTATGATCCAGTTCAAGATGAATGGTCATTAGGACCAACTATGAAAGAGAGCTTATATAATTTTGGGATTGTTTCTTTTGGGGATAAGATTTTTATTTTTGGTGGGGTTGATGAGAGTGGAAAAATTCTTGATACCCTTTACATATTGAATACCAGGATCAATTCTTGGGCTAAAGGGGCTCATTTACCAACACCAAGGGAAAATTGTCAAGCTCTTCTTGTTGGGGAAAAGATTTATATAATAGGTGGTTATAATGATGATGTAGGACATTTAGCTTCGGTGGATGTCTATGATATTCAAAGTGAGACTTGGGATTCGCTTCCTCCAATGAATAACCCACGTTGGGGTTTTGGAGCGGCTACAGTTGATGGTACAATTTTTGTTTTTGGTGGAGGTCAGGATTTTGGTGAAAGGTCGGCATTTGTGAAAACTTATGAAAAGTGATCGGTTGAAGAAATAAAACCTCCAAATATAGATGTTATATCACCACTCTCAATAGAAATTGTTGCACCCCTTCCTGGAACAGCCGTTTCGTCTTCTAAAATAATTTTGGTTGCTGATCTGAAAGGAAATCTTGAAAAAGTCTATTTGAATGGAAAAAGGGTTTTAAAACAAGATATTCGATGGTTAGCCGATGAGATTTATCAACTCCGTGTCGAGATACCATTAAACAAAGGGAAAAACTTAATATCTATCGAAGCTTATGATCCAGAAGAAAATTGTGTTCGCCAAGATATTGAAATCATTCGGAAATAATTGACATTCAAAAACGATATTGCCAATAAATGTGTTTTTTTGATTGATTCCATAAATAAACTATTCTAGTGGTTATTTATCTCTATCCTATCCTGAAAATACACGGGCATGATAAATCAAGCCCCTACAAAATAATTTAAAATGTAGGGGCGCAATTTATTGCGCCCGATTCATGTAGCGACATGCCATGGCATGTCGAATCCTTTGATTTTCATCCTCATCTGG
>JAAYUP010000369.1 GCA_012517635.1 Candidatus Atribacter alterifermentans | reverse complement strand
TAAAAAGATGAGATCCTCACGCCCTCGAAAAACGAGGGCTCAGGATGACTGAGAAGGTGGATGAGATTGCCACGTCATCTAACCAAAGAACGGTTGGATTCCTCGCAATGACGGTTTTTGATAAATATTTTAATTTTCATATGGTGCCTATAAGTGGTACGAGGATCGATTCTGATCTACCCAAAAATGATCACATAAGCTGTAAATACCAAGGTCCCTACTGTCGCAATTGACAAAGGAGCGTAAGCTTCAATAAACCGAACCCATAATAAATGAATGGCAAACATTATTACTATACTTAAAAAAATCCGATCCCATAAGTTGGTTTTAAAGGGAAATATTCTCATCTTTTTTCACCTAATCCTTAACCGCACCAAAAGTTAAACCAGCAACGATGTGCCTTTGAGCAATTCCAATGAAAATGACGGCAGGAATCAAACAAACTACAGAAACAGCTGCCATTTCACCCCAGTTTGTCCCTATAACTGTTACAAAAGAAGCTAAACCAGTTGTTATCGTTCGAGCATTCACACTGGTAAGAATTGATGCAAATAGATATTCATTCCAGGCAAATATCCATGTTAGGATTGCAGTAGTCATGATTCCTGGGCGAGCTAGGGGAAGAATCACTTTAGTCAATACTCCCCAGAAGGTACAACCATCAATATAGGCTGCTTCATCCATTTCCCGCGGTATTGCGTCCATCATTCCCTTTAAAAGCCAAATGGCAAAGGGAAGATTAAAAATACAATAAAGAAGAATAATTCCAATCCGGGTGTCTCTTAACCCCAAACGGGTAAATATTAAAAAATAAGGCACAATAAAAACTGCCGGAGGAGCCATTCGGTTGGTAATCGTCCAGAAAAAAATATTGTTTGATCCTGGAACTTTAAAACGAGAAAAAGCGTAGGTGGAAAGGACAGCAAAAGTCACCACTAAAAGGGTATTCCCACTGGCGATTATGAGGGAATTGAGTAGATATTTCCCAAAAACATCATGCAAAAAAGGCTTAATGTAATTAACCGCATAAAAACTGGTTTGGAAAAGCTTAGGGCCAGCGAATATTTCCACTTTGGTACGAGCTGATACCACAAAAAGCCAATAAATCGGGAAAAGCGTTGCAATGGCTATCAAAATAGAAACTAAATATATGAAAAAAAGTCGGGTGGTTCTCTTGGTTGATGCTTTCATTTAGCCACTCTCCTGTGAAACATTAATAAAGGTTATAAGGAGCCAACAGACCACAATGGTTAAATAAAGCAAAAAAAGTGACATTGCTGAGCTATAGCCGTAATTCATTGATTGGAGAACCTCACGAACCACATGGATGCTGACATAGCGGGTTGCAGTCCCTGGTCCGCCGCTGGTAAGCATCCATACTTCATCGAAAACTCGAAAAGTATCCATAATCCTGATAAAGAGAGTAGTAAAAAGAACTGGGCGTAATAGGGGTAAGGTAATATAACGGAGAGTTTGCGATTTTGAGGCTCCATCAACCAATGCTGCCTCAAAAGGTTGCTTGGGAAGAGACGATAAACCTGCCATAAAGGTAAGAGTTACAAAAGGAGTCCAATGCCAGATATCCATCAATACTGTAGCGATAAAAGCTTGATTGGCATTGTTACCGATATTAAAATCAATGCCAATATTTCGTAAATAAACGGCTAAAGGACCAAAATCGGGATTGGTCATAAGAACCCATATCGCTCCAATACTTATGGGAGCCATGGCCAAAGGGAGAGTCATGATCGTTCGAAATATTCCCTTCCCTTTATATTCATAAGTGAGAAGATTGGCAAAAGCCAAACCAAGAGGAAGCTCAATGGCTACACAGAGGATAACGTAGGAGAGTCCCAGTCGTAGGGACTTTAAAAAATCCGAATCAAATACCAGTTTTCGAAAATTATTAAAACCGGTATAGACCATTCCTACCTTCGAAAAAACATTATATTTATAAACACTCAAATACAAAATATAAATTATTGGGACGACTCCGAGAAAAATCAATAAAATGAGGGTGGGGGTCAAAAGACCCCACACCTGTTTCTGTTTTCCTCTCACTGAATCCTCCGCTATTAGTAACCCAGTTCTTCCATGAGCTCGTCAGTTTCTTTGGCTAAATTATTGAGCGCTTCTTCGGGAGAAACTTCACCGGCTACCGCCTTGGATACCCACTTTAGATAAAGGTCGTTTAGTGGTCTATGCATTGGCAGTGGAGGAGCACCCCTGAAGAGCGGACCTTGTTCCTTAAGGAAGGTGAAGTAATTACCCATTTTCGGATCCAATTCTTTGACAATAGGATCTTCAAAAGTCGAATTTCTCACTACTCTGGTTCCCAACTTAGCAAATTCACCCTGCCACTCTTTACGAGCAACCCATTGTGCAAATAACCATGCTGCCTCTTTATTTTTTGAAGAATGTGGTATACCCAGAGCACCACCATCATAATAACCTATATAACCTTTCCCAGATTTGGCATCTTCTAAGGCTTTTGGAGTAACTGGAGGTAAAGCAACTCCAATCTTCCCAGCTACTTGGGATTGAGCTGGATCAGACCACCAACCGAGGTTCTCAAGATAGATAATCCCTTGGGCTACTTTACCTGCACCAAAGGTTGCTGCGGTTTCATCCCAGGTATAGGTTTTGACTCCAGGAGGTGCATATTGCAGCATATCTACATACCATTTAAGGGCAGCTTTAGCTTCATCGCTATCAACTAAACCTCCATTGGCCTTGGTTGCTCTCATATTTTCAAGATTGATTCCCCAGTTATAAATACCCATCGCTGGCCAGATGGTTTCACAGATTTCATAGGCAACACAAGGATGGGTTTTCGCTTGGGCAATATGACCATAGAGTTCAATTCCTTTTTCTTTACCATACTCGGTAAAGAATTTTGCAATATTGGTATAGTCTTCCCAGTTGGTTGGAACGGCTAAATCCTTGTTGTATTTTGCTTTATAGGCTGCCTGAATTTCAGGATCTCCAAAGAGATCAGTTCGATAAACGTAGGACTTTAAAAATGCTTCGAAAGGAATACCATAAATATTCCCCTCTCCATCCTTAAAGTTATCAATGAAACTGGTAAAATCAGCTAAATCAAAATCAGGGTCAGTAATAGCTGGATTATTAATAAACGGAGTAAGATTGGTTAACCAGTTTTGAGGGAGATATGAATAAACGATATCCTGTTCGACATAGACAAAATCATAAATACCCGATCCAGTCTGCATATCCTGGATGGCTTTGTTGTACATTTCATCCCAAGAAGTTACTTCAAATACCACTTTAATTCCGGTCAGTTCTTCAAACTGAGGTGCGGCGACTTCCATTGCTGCTTTAGATGGTGGAGTGCTTTCTGAAATTCCTTTAATGGTTACTCCCTTATAGGGTTCACCCGCCTTTTTCCACCAATCGGGATTAGTCACCATTGTTTCAGCAAAAGCTGTGGTAAAAAGGGTTAACACTAACAAACTAACAACTAAAACTAATGCTTTTTTCAAAGTAGTTCCCTCCAATTAAAATTTTTCCTGATAACGTTTACAAAACTTTACAAATTTCAACTTCTTTGTTTTTTTGTAATAAATCACCTCCCTTACTCTACCAAATAGTATATCCTCCGTCCATCACCACTACACTTCCAGTGACAAATGATGATGCATTTGAAGCCAAGAAAACACAAGGCCCCTTCATTTCCTCAGGTTTCCCAAAACGACCAAAGGGAACCATTTTGGTCCAAGCTTCAGCATATTCGGGATATTGAAGGAGGAGATCAGCAACTAATTGAGTCTTCATATAACCTGGAGCGATAGAATTCACCCTTATCCCATAAGGTGCCCACTCTGAAGCCAAAGACTTGGTCAGCATGATCACTCCACCCTTAGAAGTATTGTAGTGGGATTGGCATTGGGGCGTATTCACAATCAGACCAGACATAGATGATATGGTAATGATACTCCCTTTCTTTTTCTCAATCATTTTTCTACCAACCGACTGACAACAAAAAAATGTTCCATTCAAATTAATATCCATAATCCGCTTCCAATCGGATTCAGACATTTCAACTGCTGGAACCCATTGACCTACACCGGCTGATGTAACCAGGATGTCGATTTTTTCAAAATTTTTAATGACTTCATCCACCATATTTTCAACAAATGGTTTTTGAGTCACATCGACATGAATAGCCATGGTTTTAACACCATACTTCTCAAGAGATTGTGCGACTTTTCTGGCATTATCCAAATTTAAATCAGCTATAACAACATGAGCACCGGCTTCAGCTAAACCAATTGCCATTTGTTCTCCCAAACCTTGAGCCCCTCCAGTAACAATAGCTACTTCATCTTTTAGATTAAAAAGTGATTGTACAGTCACAAATAAATCCTCCTTGTGTGGTTGAGTTCTATTTTAGTTATTCAAAAACTGAAGATTTGGTCGGGGAGAGCGGATTTGAACCGCCGACCACTCGCACCCCAAGCGAGTGCGCTCCCATGCTGCGCTACTCCCCGAAATGTATGTCCCCTCTGTCGGCTATGTTATATCAAACTCTTTACTCTGTCAACAAAACAAATTGAATCAGTTCAAACTTTGAAAAGAACCTTATTTTTCCCTTCAAAGGAAATTACAGGCTCTTGGTTGGAAGAAGGTCATAAAGAAATTTTTGAGGAAGCCCAGAGTTGTGATAGATTTTTTTGAGGGGTTCCAAATCATATTCGCACCTCATAAACTCAATCTTGGGCGTCTGATCTACCTCAATATTGAGCAGCACCCACCCCGCTCTCCAATCTCCATCTTTGGGACGTCCGACGCTTCCATCATTGATAAACCAAATATTCTGAACCTTGCGGGAAAAAGGACGATGAGTGTGGCCACAGACTAAGAGGTTAGCTGATTCTTTCGACATGACATGAAGTAGGTTCTCATCGGGTCGATCAGGGAAAAGGTATTCATTGATTCGGCGTGGGCTGCCATGAACAAAAAGCAATTGATAGGATCCATAGGTTAATTGATATCGAGGGAGAAGATTTCTTAAATACCTTTTGTTCTCCGTGGTGGTCACTTTTTTGGTCCATTCGATAGAAATAACTCCCAATGCTCTTTCTTCATCGGTTTTATACGCACACCCACAATCATCCAGGTCATTTCCCACGCCTTGGTCATAGTTCCCCATAATAACTGGGATATTGAGTGAGCGGATGATTGAGATCACCTCGTTTGGGAAAAGTGCATATCCCACTAAATCCCCTAAACAGATCATTTTATCCGGTTGGTGATTTTCAATATCGTGCAAAACGGCTTTCAGCGCCGGAAGATTCGAATGGATATCGGAAAAAACCGCAATTTTCATGGTATGATCCTTTCTCAATGGGTTTAACTATTGTCATTGAAACCACTCTTTCAATTGAGCTTCAGATGGTATTTTCCCCTCGCTCTTTTTTACTCCATCGATGATTACCGCTGGGGGTATAAGAATCTTGGCTTCCAAAAGTTTATCAAGATCGTCAATGTATTCAATTTCAGCATCAATATTGTTT
>JAAYUP010000368.1 GCA_012517635.1 Candidatus Atribacter alterifermentans | reverse complement strand
GGTAACTCTTTTTAACTTCAACTTGTGTTTCGAAAGTGGCATAAAGATCTACTCTTTTTTTAGAATTTATATAAGTTTAAAGAATATTCAAGAAATTGACAAGAGAGAAAAATTGAATGATTGAAATCCTTCTAAGTTAATGATAGAATTTCCTTCGTTATTTGGAATTCAATTGTAAAGGGTATGAGGTGAAGAAATGCCAAATGTAAAATCAGCAGTGAAAAATTTAAGAAAGAGTCAAAAAAGAAGAATTCAAAATCTTAGCGTGAAAAGCTCGACCAAGACAACGATCAAGAAATATTTGCAATTGATTAAAGCTGGGAAAATTGAGGAAGCCCGAGAATATTTACCATTTGTGCAAAAGCAGCTCGACATGGCTGCCACCAAAAATGTTTTTCACAAAAACAAGTCTTCACGGATTAAATCCCGTTTAATGAAGAAACTGAATGTTCCGACTGAGGATCTTGTAACTGAGTCTTAACTGAGATTTGATCGATAAAGTCCAGCATAAGAATGGAAAAATCGCAATTGGTGGTTTTGATGAGCCTGTCCATGTGACGAAGAGAAGCAAAAAAGTTCGTCATTTCGGATGGGCAATATTTTTTACTATACGTTTTAATTTTTCGAATTTCAAAAGGACTCACTCGGTTCTTTTTCCATAAATCCTGGTTTTCCACCCCGGTGATAAGAACTTGCGCAATCAAACGAAAACGACGGGTAATCATCGTTAATAAAAGATGAGGATGATAATTCATTTTCAAAAGGGAACAGAAATATTGGGTAGCAAGTTGCGAGTCACGATCACTAAGAGCATCTAAAAATCGGAATAAAAGAGTCTTTTCATTTTTTTCAAAGAAGAGTTCAACATCCAAAGGGGTCATATTCGATATTGATTGGCTTTGTCGAAAAAAACCCATGATATCTTCTTCGTTGAGATCATATTCTATCCAAAATTTATAAAGGTTTTTGATCACCGCCCCAGATAAACCAGCAAACTTCTCTCCTGCAGTTTTTTCAATCCATTGGTAAAATTCCCTTTCGCCAAAACCGACTTGAATGATTGTGATATTCGACCATGGTTTTGTGAGTTCACTTTCGGTTAAATAGAAAAATATTAAATGAGCGGGTATAGATTTTTTTTGAGCGATTTCAAAAGCTCCTTTTTCCGAAATTCCGTCAAGAAGGATTATTTCCTTGCTCGGAAACAACTGGGGAAGCATTTTTTTTGCTTCCATTTCCTTCCAGATCTTTTCATCTTCTACTCGATGAACAATATTGGTTTGAAATTTATTTTTTAATTGGGGTAAATAGTGCTGTTCCCAAAAACGACGGCTAATGTTAAGAGAAATGAGAAAAAAATACTGATTGCTGGGAATACTACTGGTGATCCATTTTTGAAAAGTCGTTTTTTCCATAAACTATAACCTTCCAGTTCTTTTTTTGAATGTGAAAACCTATTGCGCCGTGGCAATCAGTCCGGTAATAAGGTATTTTGAAATCATCTAAAAGTTTCAGAGTACGTTGGTCTGGATGTCCGTATGAATTTTCACCTGTGGATATTATAGCAAGAGATGGTTGAACCTGTTGGATTAGTTGAGCTAAATTTGTTGAATAAGATCCATGGTGAGGAATAATCATAACCTCTGACTGAATTGTTTTGTTCACTGATTGGAGAAGTTGTTGAATACCCTCCTCTTCAATATCGCCACATACCAGACAAGAAAAATTCTGGATGGAAAGCCTATATACCAATGCTTGGTCATTTTCCTGAATTCCAGAAATCGGAATTATTTCTATTTGGTAGGGATGGTGATGTTTTGAAACAGTTGGGATGTCAATTGGGGTAATTTTTATACCATCATCCAGTTGTTTTTCGGAACGACCAT
>JAAYUP010000367.1 GCA_012517635.1 Candidatus Atribacter alterifermentans | reverse complement strand
GATATCCTGAGAAAATCATACAGAAAAATGAATAAAAGAATAAGATTCTCACGTCGTCCGGTAAAAAGACACCGGTCTCCTCTGAATGACGGAGCGGGTGTTTACGTCGTCCACCCAAAAAACGGTTGGACTCCTCGAAATGGCGGTTTTATTTAGATGTTTTTATCCTCATTTGATGTTACATCAGAATGGATGACTCCCAAGATTATTACGCTGTTGTTGCCCCGCCGTCAATAGTGATTAAGCTTCCAGTCATGAATTGAGCTTCTTCACAGGCAGCAAAAAGAATAGCAAAGGCAATTTCTTCCTCTTTTCCCAAGCGTCCCATCGGTTGGCGGGCAATCATTTCTTGAAGAACGAAATCAGGATTGGTTGAAGCTTGTACTCTTTCAGCGAGCCCTTGAGAATAGGTAGTTCCGGGACATACTGCGTTGACCCGAATATTCTCTTTGACATAATCAATAGCTAGGGATTTGGTTAAACCCAAAAGCGCAGCTTTACTAACGCTATAAATACAACGATCGGGAATTCCCTTCAGTGCCGCTACTGATGAAACATTCACTATGACTCCGCCGCCATTATTTTTCATAACCGGTACCGCATATTTAGCCAGGAAAAAAGGTCCTTTCAGGTTGATTCGGATTGTTCGTTCAAAAACTTCTTCTGAAACATCCTCAACCTTACCCGAAGGGACTATCCCAGCATTATTGACTAAAACATGAAGACCTCCAAAGGCTTGGACTGTATCTGCTACGATTATTTCGGTATCAGTTATTGATGAGACATCTCCTTGGATAAAGATGGCATCACCACCATTATTTTTTATCAGATTCACGGTTTCTTGCCCTTTTTCAGGAATAATATCATTTACTGCAACTTTGGCTCCTTTTTCTGCAAATAGAATCCCTGCCTTTCGTCCAATACCTGATCCAGCACCAGTAATAAGGACTACTTTGTCCTTGAAATTCATAGCTTTTGCCTCCTACGTTAATTTAATGAGTTATCACCCAAAAAGGAGATTCGGTAAAAAAAGAACGATTTGGGGAAAGAAGATTAAAAGAGCAATAGCAATGATCGCAGCCAAAAAAAATAAGCCTGACTCGTGTATATACTCCTCTATCGGTGTATCCAAAACAGCACAGCCGGCATACATAGCCGAACCAACCGGTGGAGTCATGTTCCCCAAGGTAACAGTTATAACAAAAACCAAACCGAAATGAACCGGATCAAAACCAACCTGCCGGGCAACGGGAAGAAGGATAGGAGTGAGCATTAGAATAAGAACTGAACCGTCGACAAACATTCCGGCAATAATCAAGAAAAGAACAATAACGAATATTAAAACAAAAGGATTGGAACTTAGTCCAAGCAGGGAATTGGCGATTACCTCGGGGATTCGGTCAAAGACGATTCCATAACCGAATATTGCTGAGAGAGCGATAAGATACATAACAGCCCCGACATCGGTTATGGTATCGTTTAATACCTCACCTAGTTTTCTCAAAGACAACTCTCGATAGGCAAATAATCCAACTCCAAGTCCGTAAATAACCGCAAAAGACCCTACTTCTGAAGGAGTAAAAATACCAAAACGAAGTCCAAAAAGAAGTAAGAAAGGGAAGAGGATTGCCCAGATGCTTCGGGAAGTAGCTTTGGTTATTTCTCGAAACGAAGCTCGGTGTTCTCTTTCGGGAAGATACCCTCGTTTTTTAGCGGTAAAAGAAATTGCAATCATAAAGAAAAACATGAGAAGAAGTCCGGGTAATATGCCACCAGCGAAGAGCCTTCCGATGGAAACCTGACCAACCGTGCCATAGAGAATAAGTCCAATTCCTGGAGGAATAGTTGGAACAATCAGTGACGTCCATACATTAACCGCTACCGAAAAACCTTTTGAGTATCCTCTCTTAACCATTTCAGGACCAAGCATTCGGCATTCCATGGCAGCATCGGCAATACACGATCCGGATACTCCTCCCATAAGAGTCGATAAAACTGCTGAAATTTGGGCAAGACCACCTCTTAAATGTCCGGTGAGGACTGAGGCTAAATCCATTAATCTTTGAGTAATTCCCGCTCTATTTAAAAGGTTCCCGGCAAAAATGAACATGGGAACGGCAAGGAGGGCAAAGTTTTGAGTTTGTGAGATTGTTACTTGGATGGGGATGGTGATGGGGAGTTCTAAATGTTGGAGAAAAAAGAGAAATCCTGAAATACCTATAGCAAAAGCAACAGGCATTCCTAGAAATAAAAAGACGATAAAAGCAATCGCGACCAGCAGCATCCTTTAATCCCCCCTTGGATATTATTGAGTATTTATAAGTTCTTTTTTTATTTTGACAAGAGTCGTGGCGAGCAGGAGTGCCGAACCAAAAGGTATACTTAGGGTAACCCAAGTATAACTAAAACCCCACATTCCGACGTACGTACGAAACCGAGTTGTATAGGAGAGTTGAACTCCCCAAATGATGAAGTACACGAGAAAAGCGGATATAATCCCATAATTTATTATTTTAAAAATTCTTTGTAATGTTTTAGAAAACAGTTTGGTAAAAATCTCGACCGACATGAGTTTATTTTTTCTCCAGGATACGTCGGCACTTAGGAAACAAGCCCAGGCGAAAAAGAAGGTGCTTAAATCAACCGCCCAGTTAATTGGATGCTTTACTAATCGGGCAATTGCTGAGGAAAATATTAAAATTACCATTAAGAATAAAGATACTTTAGCGATCCATTCTTCAGCTTTCAAAAAATATTCACTTATTCTTTTCATTATTTATTTCCATCCTTAATTTGACATTTCACAATTTAAAGAAAGGTCCAGCTCTCTCTTCTTAGAGCTGGACCTTGATGATTCCAGCTATTCTATTGCTTTACCCATTTCTTCAAAGAGGGTTTTCTTAGCATCCATTAAATCTAACGCTTCATAAGCCTTGTCACCGGCTTTTATAAAGGCTTCCATATCAATATCAGTGACAATTTCCATCCCCTTTTCAATGCAGGTTTGTTTGTGTTGTTCTTCGAGTTGTTCCATAATTTTTCGGGAGGTTTCAAGGCCGGCTTTATCGCATTCTTCCACAACTATTTGTTGATATTCAGGAGGGAGGCTATTAAACCATTTTGCACTGGTGACTTCGAAATTGATGAGAAGAATATGTCCGGTTTCACTGGAATATTTTAAGACTTCGTAAAGGTTTCCACCAACAATGTTGGCATAGACCAGCTCGCAGCCATCGATTGCCTTCGATTGAAGAGCAGAATACATTTCTCCAAAGGAAAGAGCGACTGGAGTGGCTCCCAGAGCTCGAATTGATTCTTGCCAAATTGGAGCACCCGGAGTTCGGATTCGTAAACCTTTAAGGTCATCAGGGGATTTAATTGGCTTGTTGGTCATGAAATGCCTGAAACCTTGTACCCACATAAATGACAAAACCTTAAGACCAAATTCATTTTCCAGTTTTTCCAGCCAGGCTTTAATAGTCGGAGAATCTTTGAGTTTTTCAACTTCTTCGAGAGAGTTGGCAAAATAGGGAGCATTCATAACTGAAATTTCTCGTACATAGTTCCCCAAGCGGGCAGAATCGGTGTTTTGACCAATGTTCGCTCCAGCTCGAATTTGTTCAATGATATCTTCTTCCACTCCGAGTTGGGCACTGTGGAATACTTCAATTTTAACTTCCCCATTGGTTCTTTCTTCCACTCTTTTTGCCCATTCTAAAAATCCTTCATGGTAGGGTTCATTAGGAGCTAATACGTGGTTGAATTTCAGAGTATATTTTGGGGCGGCTTGTAAGGGGGCTGCAATTACAAAAAGAACCAGCACAAACACACAAAAGATGAAAAATTTCTTTCCGCTCCACACAACAATATTCCTCCTTTTTAATGGTTAGACAAATTTTCTTAAAAAGATTTAAAAATTATTGGCTCATTTTCTTTGCAGAACTGTCCTTTTATCGCCTCCTTATATAAAATATATTATATATAATATAGCAAGTTCAATATACTAAACGGAAATAAAATTGTCAATAGGGTGAAAAAATTTTAGAATTCAGGAAGGACGGAGCTTCATTCCTCATAGTGGCACCAGATAGGAATGAAAAAACCGAGGGGGCGAGAAAAAGAAAAGAATGAAAAGATGAGATCCTCACGCGGGAAAGCACCGCTCAGGATGACTGAAATGCAGTGCCGTAGGTTGCGATCCTGTTGCAGTTTACAGAATGGAGCTTCATGTCATTTGATAGTACCTGTTGAGGATGAAAAGGCTGAGAAGGAGAATGGTACAATTCATTCATTCAGAAAGAGGAAATTCAAGGGAATGTCTTTCTTTTTTTTAATCACTCATCACACTTTACTTCCCTTTAAAGTTTCAAGATAGAATTGGGCAGTTTCTTGGTCAAAACACACAAAACGGACTAAAAGTGGTTGTTTTTCAAGAAACCTCTTGACTTCTTTTATAGCTATTTCAGCAGCCCTTTTTTTGGGGAATCCATACACGCCAGTTGAGATAGCTGGAAAAGAAATACTTTGAATACCGTGGTCTTTAGCAACTTGAAGGCTATTTTTGTAACACGAAGCGAGGAGTTCATCTTCCTGGGCATTACCGCCTCTCCAAACCGGACCTACTGTATGAATGACGTATTTTGCTTTCAAATGATACCCCTTGGTAATCTTAGCCTCTCCAGTTGGACACCCTCCCATGGTGCGACATTCTTCTTTGAGTTCAGGTCCGGCTTTTCGGTGAATAGCCCCATCAACTCCACCACCTCCCAAGAGGGAAGAGTTGGCAGCATTGACAATCGCATCGGTTTCTTCTTCGGTAATATCACCAATAACCACCTGAATATTTCCTTCAGAGTAAAGGACGTTGAGAGACATAGTTGGCCTCCTTTACTGGCTTATTTACAGTCACTTTCGAAAATCAGGTTCTCTATTTTTGTTTTATTATAACAACCTTCAATTGGTTTTTTTCAAAATTTCGAAAAAGTAATCGACAGGAAGTAATCTATTCCTTATTCTATCCTATCCTGAAAATACCGTGAACCGTGAAGTGTGAACCGTGATCAGTTTAAAAACCACCCTCATCCTCACCTTCTCCCATCAAG
>JAAYUP010000366.1 GCA_012517635.1 Candidatus Atribacter alterifermentans | reverse complement strand
TGTCTTCCCCCTCACCTACACCTCTCCCTCCAGGGGCGAGGAAAAAATTAAGAAGGAAAGAACGTTAGTAACGGTTCACGGTTCACACTTCACGGTTCACGGTATTTTCAGGAGAGAAAGAAGGGTTTGTAATATGAGCATGTTTATTATTATATTTAGTAAATAGGCCAATTAAAAAATTTTTATAAATACCTGTAACATATTTCTTAAAAAGATGATATAGTTACTCAGTCAAAGCACACATCAAAAAGTGCTAATACAATAAAAGGAGTTATTAAAATGACAGCAAAAAAAGATATTCTTCTGGGCTTCGCAGTTGCTTTATCACTTACGCTCCTCTCGGGTATTGCTCTCGCCCAAACTACCAACTATGTGAATGCCATGGATACTGCCAAAATGGCAGATGAACTAAGTACTTTTGTAGCCGCCGTTGAAGCTGCCGGTCTTGGTGACAAGTTGAATAATGGCCAATATACAATTTTTGCTCCAACTAATGAAGCTTTTGCTAATCTTCCCGAAGGAAAGCTTGATCGGCTATTGTTGCCCGAAAATAAGCAAAAATTAATCGAAATTTTAACGTATCACGTCATTCCAGTTCGCCTTTCTGTCGATGATTTCCGTGAAGGAAAATCTTATAAAACATTGAACGGTCATATGCTGAATGTTCTTTTTACCAATCCACCAATTTTAGTAAATAAAAAAATCAGCGTTATTTCGTCTTTAGCTGCTTCCAACGCCATTATTTATTTTGTTGATAAAGTCATTCTCCCGCCTGAAGGAAAACCAACCAATTAATTGAATCTTATTCGTAATTTTACAAAAAGCCCTTTACAAAAAGACTGTAAAGGGCTTTTTCTTTAATAAATCGTTATCAACATGCTTTTAACGATTTTATCCACAATCTGTTGGTATTGGTCAAAAAGCTGAGATTGGTGGCTGAATGTTGTTATATAAATATTATCCTCAATTAAACACCATATTGTGAGATATTTTTGAGTATCTTTTCCCATCGACATAGCATATATCAGCTTATAAGCTGGAGCATTGGAAAAAGTTATAAATTCATCCTCAATAAATTTAGCACCTATTTCTTGTAAAGTTTCTCGGTTTTGCGAAACAAACTCTGGTAAATTCATTTTTTCATTAAAGAGTGGTGAAAAACGGTAAGTAAACATCCCAATTCCATCGGGCAAGACAAAAACGACTCCTCTCTCTTGTGAAGTATAATTCGTCCAGTTTTCAGGATGCACAAATGATATTTTAAAGAGCTCATCATGAAAATAGGTCCAGCCCTCATGCAGATTTTGATTTTCTGTAGCAGACAAATAATTTGGAAAAGATATCTTTATCAAGATAAAAAGAAGAAAAATAAATGCAATCTTTTTCTTCATAGAAAGAATCCACCTCCTAAAATTAAAATATCTTAAAGAAAGAACCATCCATTATTGGCTGATTAGAGGCTAGAACGAATGGTAATAATATCGGCATCTTCAACAATTTCATCTTTTCCAACTAACTTCCACAGTCCCGCCTGTTTAACCTTCTCCTCACTTTCTAAGCGGATGAGATCAGAAAATTTCATGACTTCCGCTTTAATAAAGCCTCGAGCTAAATCAGTATGAATTTTCGCTGCCGCCGTTTTCATGGTTGCACCTTGTTCTAAAGTCCAGGAGCGCACTTCATCTTTTCCTACAGTAAAAAAAGAAATATATCCGATATGATCAAAAACAACTTGTACTAACCGCTGAATTCCAGCTTTCTGAATGCCTAATTCAGTCATAAAATCTTTCCTTGCTTCTTCGTCGAGTTCAACCAATTCCGATTCAATTTTTCCCGAAACAATTAGAAAGGCAAAGTTTTGTTTGGTACATTCATCCAAGATTATTTGTTTTCCCGGAAAGTCATCTGCTAATAACTGTTCGTCATCGACATTTACAACAGTTATTATCGGTTTCAAAGTAAAACAAGCCAGTGACCCTAATACTTTTTTATCTTCATGAGTTAGCTGAAGACGAGAAGCAAAATTTCCATCCTCCAATTCTTTTTGAATTAAACCTAACAAAACTTCTTCTCTTTCTTCTTCGGGAGTTGGTTTTTTCTTTCTTTTTTGCTCTTGGAGACGAAGAATCCGATTTTCAACGACTTCCATGTCCCTTATAATAAGCTCGGTTCGAAGAGCTTCTAATTGTTGTTGAGGTGTTTCGTTACCAAAAGGAAAAGGAACTTGGTCGTTTCGAAAAGCTCTGATTACCAGTAAGAGTGCATCAACATTTTGAATCATTTGAAATATTTTGTTTTTCTCCTTCTTATCTGCAGCTATGTCAAAGCTGGGAATGTCAACAAAATCCAAAGTTGCATAAACAATTCGATGAGGATTATATATTTTTGCTAAAATATCTAACCTTTCATCTTTTATACGAGCTATTTTTTCATCAGCTTCAGTTTTATAGGAACTATCATAGGGTATACCAACTAAGAGAGAAAATATGGTAGTCTTCCCGGTTAAGGGAAGGCCAAACATTCCAATTTTCATTTCTATCCTCCCAATTCATAAATATTTCTATCCTGTAAACTACAACAGGATAGCAGCCTACGGCGTAAGATGAAAAAAATTGTAAAAGACAAAAACTGAGAGGATAGACCACTTGAGTTTTCATCCTCATCTGGTGCTGCGAAAGCAGCATGAGGGTCTATCCTG
>JAAYUP010000365.1 GCA_012517635.1 Candidatus Atribacter alterifermentans | reverse complement strand
CCTCGGTTGATTTCTTGAAAAACATATTGGATTTTAAAAATAGGTTCAATGACACGGTCATCGCCCATTTTCTCTCCCCAGAAAATTTCTTTCCGAAGTTTAAATTCCCATATTCGGGCTAAATCACCTTTACAAAGCAGTTGATCATGAGGAATTATTTCATACCAACCATTTTCAGGGTCACAAAATACCAGAGGTCGGGTATCTTCTAAATCATTATGTTGATACCATAATTTTCTCTTTTCCGATTCAATTGGACGAGAAGCAATTTCTGCGACTTTCTTTGCCAAAGTACGAAGGAACTCCTTATCCCGATCGGAAATCACAAATTCAACTGCATTCACCACTTTTGATGCTGAGTAGGTTAAAGAAAGCCCTAAACTATCCCCCAACCCATTTCCCAATCTTTCAGTCACTGTTAATACCCCCCCACAAAGAAATTCAGTTATCAATATTTCTGTGTGTTTTTTCAGTTCTCATGAATAATGCTTCTATTTATAAAAAAGGCTCTCTATTCTGTATTGATATATTGATAGTAAGAAGTGACTTGTAAATAGTAAATTACCCTCATTCTCGCCTTCTTCCACCAAAAGTGAATGGATTTGGAATCATTACTGCGAAGAGCGCAAGTTTTGTGGCAACTTCATGAGCATAATTTTTATATTATTTTCTCTTCTCAAAGAAGGAGATTGATTCCTAAATTTGTATTTTCAATATAACCTGGTGTCGTCTTAGGGAATGAAGGTTTATCCTGTAAACCCATTTTCGGGTATTATAAATTAAGCCTCTACAAAAAATTTTTTAAAAAATGTAAAAGTGCAAATTTATGCTCCTGACTGCTGAATTTTTGTTTTCATTTAATGCTACGAAAGTAGCATAAACGTTTATTAAAAATCCCTTAAACAGTTGTTTACTCTTTATTTTTTTCTATAAATCTGATGACAATTTAAAAATACATCGGTCGGGAATGATCGTTCAAAAAAGTAAATATTAAATTCTAAGTCTTACTTCTTCGAAAAATGTTGATTCCATCCTTTTAGCTATACCAGCTCAGCATTCCTTAAAAGGGAAGTGATTTTTTAATTCTTTTATTTTCTTTTTATATTATTTTATAATTCTTAATCTTTTCTGCTAACAATTTTTCTGCTTCGCTCATTGAGGGGATATCACTTAAATCAATATCCTGGTCCTGAGGAAGCTCATCCCATAATATTTCAACCGCCCAGGCAGCTCCACGCCCAACAATTGTTGGGGCAACGATTTCATGACCTCCCTTTATTTCAAAATTTTTCAAAGCTTCTTTATCTAATTTTCCATCTTTAATAAACCGAGTTGTAAATCCTAAACAGTGATTTTGAATATCCTTGCATATTGCTGAGCCATACGTTTCGTGAAATTTCTTCAAAAGCTTTTCCCCAAGCATTGAAGCTTTCAAATCCGTTTTCCCTTTTTCCCAAAGAGAATAGTCTCTCCCAAAAAACATCCCAAAAACTACTAATGGTCCACAAAAAGCTCCACATGAATTTAGGCTTGAATCAGCTCCTCCACCTTGTAAAGGGGATAGCGACTTAAAAATAATGGGATTCCTATATCCCAACACTGTGGTTATAGCATGGAATGAAGACTGAGAACAAGAAGTCCGATTTTTTTCACTTTCAAATCCCAACTTAAAAGCTAAAGCAATCGCTTCTTCTTTAGTGTACCCATTAATGGTTTTTTCCATAGCTTTTTCCATAGTTTTCTCCTTTATTTTTTATTTTTTTGAAAATCAATATAATCAGTAATAAAATAAAACTCTTTGACTATGCGAATAAATGATTTATCATCTTTTCTAACCCTGCTGCTTTTCCACTAATTTTTACTACTGAATTCTTGGCTTTTTGATAAAAAATTATGAAGAATTCATATTTGAAAAAATTCAACTAAGACCTTTTTGATTGCCCTTTCATAATCTCTAAAAATAATTTAACCAAATTCGGATCAAATTGAGTACCAGCATTTCTTCGAAGTTCATTTAATGCTTCCTCGGACGTCATGGGGGCTTTGTAGGGACGGCCATTTACCATTACAT
>JAAYUP010000029.1 GCA_012517635.1 Candidatus Atribacter alterifermentans | reverse complement strand
GGTCTGCATCCTTCCGGTTTCGGGATCTACTCCTTCTTCAAAACGAATCCGGAGCCGGTTAGTTTGTTCCACTGCCGTAACTGCCATACTTAACCTCCTTTTATTTAGGTTCTTTTTTGTGAATCACGCGTGTTCTACCTATCAGGAGGAATGGGCGACGGTTGGGCGAAAAAAGCCGAGGGGGCGAGGGGGAGAGGGGTCGAGAAAAAGATGAGATCTTAACGCCCTCAAAAAACGAGGGCTCAGGATGACGCCTACAGTGTTAAATGAGATTCTCACGCGGGAAAGCACCGCTCAGGATGACAGCATTATTATAAATACTGACTGCTGTATTTACAGATTAGAATTCTCATAGTGGTAGGCTCATTAGCATAACAAAAAAGGTAATCAATTAGACTTTTATAGACTTCGGTTTCCAAATCTTTTTATTTTCTACTCCAAATCGTACCGTCTCTTATCTTTTCCGTTTCAATTTCCAGAAAATAGCAACGAATAAGAGGGCTATTACGAAACCTTGTGTTATTCTATTCGCAAAAATTCCACCAAGTGTTAGCCGAGTTTGTTCAAAATTGATATCATCAACCATCTCCTCGGGAGTAAAATATCTTTCCCACTTGATGAGATAACCAGCACGATCTCATCGCTCATTTAACTCTGGATATCGGGAGCGAGAAAAGTCAGAAGGTTTAACCGATTTTTCGAACAATGAATAAAAATTTGAATCATCAGGCTGAAGCGGCGTGTCGGAATACATATAAAGTAATACCTCAGTCCCTTGAGTGCTTAGAGCAGTCATGCGCATGGGGTAGAAGGGAGAAGGGGTGGAAAAGGTAAATTGAACTGGATCCAAATTTCCCTCTTCTTTGGTTCCAGGAAGCATTTTAAACGCAGCAAAGTAGAATCCTTTTTGGGTGTAAAAATCGAGAATTTCACCACCATCATCGGGGAAATGATATCCATTGATTTCGAGCCATTCAACAAGGCTTTCGCCACTGAGCGAGGAAAGAATGGCAACTTGAAAGTAGCCAACCGTGAGCGTTTCCCAGACGATGACATCCAGAGTTCCAGCGTCTGGCATGAACTGATTGATTCCCCCACAGAAAGAGCGTGGATAACGTGGTGTCGTAAATTTGTGTAATTCTTCAAATAGCTGAGCATCAGCTTCTTTGATGGACGGATATCCTGGAAGGGGCACTACCCAGGAAAAGTTTTGGGGTTCACCCTGATACGCAACCTGGATTACGAGATCCTCGATATGGTCAAAATACTTAATAAATGCTCTTTGCCTTACAGCATAGATATCCCAGAATTCTGATCCAATAAAACCTCCATCGGCATTAGCAGGTAAGCAATAAAGAAAAGAAATGATGAGAAAAGAAAAAAGAAAGCAGCAAGTGATAAATTTTGATTTCAATTAATTTCCCCACCTTTTATCAAAATAATGCATTGAATGGATTGAAATCCTATCAATGTTCTTCAATATTAGCAGATTTTTTCCAATTTTCCATAATAAAAT
>JAAYUP010000364.1 GCA_012517635.1 Candidatus Atribacter alterifermentans | reverse complement strand
TTTGAACGGATGCCTCATGCCTATTCACCTTTACCAGCTGTGGTTTTTGCTTTTGACGAATCTTCAAATCAATTCGTTCCTGCTAATCCTCGTTTTGCCGACTATCTTTTAAAGGATATTGAAGAAAACATTCAATATTGCCAAGAATTTACATCCAAAGTAAAAGTAAATCCCGATTCTTATGACGATAGCACTGGAGAATACCTCTCGAGTGTTCTTCAGGTTGTCATTCCATATATCTACGTAAATCAAGAAGAAAACGCTTGGTCCTTTTTTGACCAAAATTATCTGTTGAAAGACAAAGAGGAAATTCGTCAAAAAGTCGAGGAGCAGCTTCATAACTGTGTTGTGTATCAGTATCTCAAAAAGCATTAATCTATTTGCGGAAAACTTTAATTTATAAAGCCCGGAAAAACAATCCGGGCTTTATAAATTGATTCATGCATTCAATAATATAAAATATCACTTCATTAAAAAGGGAAAGTGGAAAACTCTCTTATTAATATACTATTGGATACAATTCTTCATAGGTAATTGTTCCAGTCCAAATAGCTGGCATTCCATCGAATTGGATTTTTACATCATAATCGGTATACTCAAGAGCTAAACCTGTTGTGTAGCTAATATCAATATACCAATCTCCATTGGAAATACCATGATATTTCACCGTTGTAGTCCCACCAGGCATTGCTGCTGGTATCGTTTCCCTAGTCCAATTTGTGATATTGGTTGGAACTGTGTTTCCAGCATCGTTTGCTTTCGCAATAGCCAAATCCCGAGCCCTGTCAATATCATCGGGTGAAGTCGGTGTTGGTGATGGTGTGGGCGGAGTACATCCAAGTAATAACGTAAAAACTGCTACTAAACTAACGGCGAGAAGAATAATACGAGTTTTTTGAAACATTAAATCACCTCCTAAATTTAATTGCTATTTTTATATTATTACATTATATCGGCTTAATTGTTCAATTGATTATAAAATCTTCAAACTGATAAATTTCCAAATACTTAAACAGTTTTCAAATAAATAATACCGTAAATAAAGAATTCTTTTTGCTAATTGCTTATTATTTAGATTTTTAAAATTATTCTTTTATAACATTTCGATTTATTTTATTCAATCTATCTTAAAAATATCATCAAATAAATTCCTCCAATGAGGGGGGATTCAAGGGGGTGTGCCTTTAATTTATCATCCTGAACCCTCGCATTTCTAAGGCTTGAGGATCTCATCTGACGCTGCAGGCGTCATCCTGAGCCTTCGTTTGTGAGGGCGTGAGGATCTTATCCTTTTTTAATTATTTTTAAAAAAATTTACCAAATGAGATTGTATGTCTTCAAACTAAAAAATTATTAAACTCCTCGTGATGATGTTTTTTGATAGGTATTTTCATTCTCATCTGGTGCTGCGAAGCAGCACGAAAGTCTATAATATAACAGCATACTGAAGTTAATAAAAACCAAAATATATTTTTATATCCCTATGTGATTTACTTATAATTATCATTGAGAGTTAGGCTTTAAAACGTTGCTTTTGAGTTATAAGACCCAAAGCTATTCAGCTATCTCTTTTCCAGCATTGATTAATTGTTTAAAATAAATTAGCATATATTAATCCTTTTAAAAAGGAGGCGAAGGCGAAGAGCCGCTTGAATATGAATAAAAAATTATTTTTTCTTATCTTTTGCTTGATTGGTTTTTATCTTATTTTCAATGTCACCAATTTTAATATATTAGCTGCGGAGGGTCCTGTGCCAAGAAATCAAATTGAAGCGAAGTATAAGTGGAATCTAGAAGATATTTACCCTAACCAGGAAGAATGGGAAGTGGATTTTACAAAGATTCAAAACGAATATCTTCCCAAACTAGAGGAATTCCGTGGAAAATTAACGAACGCTGAGAACGTTCTGGCTTGTTTGCATTTCAATGACGATCTTTCCCGATTAATTGAAAAATTATACGTTTACGCTTATATGAAAGCTGATGAAAACCAGGATGATAGTACTGCCTCAGAAATGAGTTCACGAGCTGAAACTCTTTATTCCCAAGTTTCAGCAACTGCATCTTTTATAAGACCAGAGTTATTAAGTCAACCGGAGTCAACTCTCAAGGGATATATGGAGAATCCGGCTTTTGAGGACTATCGTCATGCTTTGGATGCATTGTTAAAGTTAAAACCCCATACTCTTTCTAAACCCGAAGAAGAATTGTTAGCCAAAGCATCAGATATGGCTAGCGCACCCTCAGTCATATTCGATAAAGTCACCGAGGGAGATATGATTTTTCCAAAGGTCTTGGATGATAAAGGCGAAGAAGTTCAACTCTCCGAGGGAGTTTTTTATCGATTCTTACAAAATCCCGACCGAGAATTCCGTAAGCGGGTTTATGAAGGAATGCTGAGTTCTTATAATAAAGCCAAAAATACTTTAGCTGCTACATTAAATTCAGAAGTTAAAAAGAACTGGTTTTATTCACAAGTTCGAAAATATAACTCTTCGCTTGAAGCATCACTTTCCAGTGAAAATATCCCAAGAGAAGTTTACGATAACCTCATTCAAGCGGTGAATAATAATCTTTCTTATCTCCATCAATACGTTCATTTACGAAAAAAGATCTTTCACTTAGACCAAGTTCAAATTTACGATATGTATGTCCCTCTTGTTCCAGATTATACTCTCACTGTCACTTATGAAGAAGCTCAACAAATGCTTTTAGAAGGGCTAAAACCTTTGGGACCAGAATATTTGGATATGTTGAAAAAAGGATTTGAGAGCCGTTGGATTGATGTGTATGAAACTGAAAACAAAGCAACCGGTGGTTATAGTTGGGGTGCGTATGATACCCATCCTTATATTTTAATGAATTATGATAACACTGCCGATTCCATGCTTACCCTTGCTCACGAAATGGGTCATGCATTGAATTTTCATTATACCAATACCAACCAAAAGTACATAAATTCCCAAACGCCAATTTTCACCGCTGAAGTTGCTTCAACTATGAATGAAAACCTCATGTTAGAATACCTCATTCAAAACGCAAAAAATGATGATGAAAAACTCTATTTTTTAGGTAAACTGATTGAAAATATTCGGGGTACGGTTTATACCCAGGTTATGTATTCTGAGTTTGAACAAAAAATCCATGAAAGGATTGAAAAAGGGGAGGCACTTTCTTATAAATATCTCAGTGATGCTTGGAAAGAACTATTAGAGAAATATTACGGACCAGATTTTGTGGTAGAAGAGTTAGCAAGTCGCGGTTGGTCTCGCATTCCTCATTTTTATATGAATTTTTATGTCTTTAAATATGCAACTTCCCTTGCTGCATCCAATGAACTTCTCAACAATATTCTTACCGGTCAGTCAGAAGCTATTGAAAAATATCTGGATTTCCTTAAAGCAGGAAGTTCTGATTATCCCGTTGAAGTGCTCAAGACAGCTGGGGTAGATATGCTTTCGACCCAACCTGTTGATCATCTTCTCAAAAAGTTTGGAGATTTAGTCAAAGACATGGAAGAAACTTTTCAAAAGAAAGGAATTATAGAGTAATTGAGTCAATTTTTATTGATCAATTCAACCAAGCGATGACAATCTTAGAATGGGAAAAAATTGATGGTTAATCAAATGATAGCTTCGCAATTTATCAGTTTATATGATTTATGTGTTCTCATCCGAGAAGTTGTCGGGGAAAATTTTCCTGATCCCATCTGGATTGTGGCTGAAATCGCCAATATCAAAGAAAATCAAAACGGTCATTGTTATTTAGAATTAGTCGATAAGAATGAAGAAAAAATCATCGCTCAAGCTAGAGCCACAATCTGGGCTTATAATTACCGATCTCTTGCTTACAAATTTGAAAAAGCCACTGGAGAAACCCTCAAAAGAGGAATGAAAATCCTCTTTAGTGCTCAGGTTCAATACCATGAAGTATATGGATTGAGTCTCAATATTAAAGACATTGATCCTACCTATTCAACTGGAGAGATGGCCCGAAAAAAAAGAGAAACTGTGGAACGTCTTTCACGAGAAGGCCTTTTAGAGTTGAACAAATCTCTTCTCCTTCCTTTGGTTCCACAGCGGATTGCTATCATATCCTCCCCGACAGCTGCCGGTTATGGTGATTTTATGACACACCTCCAGGAAAATTCATATGGATATCAGTTTTCGCTTCGTTTGTTCAAAGCCCTAATGCAAGGGGAAGAGGCATCAATCTCTATTATTACTGCCCTTCAAAATATCAGAAAACATATACATTTATTCGATTTGGTTGTAATTATTCGTGGTGGTGGTTCACAGATTGACTTGAGTTGTTTTGATGATTATGAGCTTTCAGCAGAAATTGCTCGTTTTCCCTTGCCAGTAGTAACTGGCATTGGACATGAACGTGATGACACTGTTGTAGACATGGTGGCTCATACCAAGAAAAAGACTCCAACCGCAGTTGCTGAGTTTATCATCTCTGGAGTTCGTCTTTTTGAAACTCAGATTGAAGATTTACAAAAGAGTATAATTCGATACTCAGACCGACTGTTGGAAAATGTGCATTATACCCTCCAAGAAAAGCTCACGACTTTGAACCACGCTTTGAAAAATATTTTGTCACATTCTTTTTCAAAACATCAACTTTTAATCATTCGTTTTGCTTCAGCAAGTCGTAAAACTTTTTCTGATCAAAAAAACCACTTATCTTTAGTTTTACAAAAAGAAAATGCGGTTTTTCATCAAAAATTCCAAGAAGCCAAAAACAAACATTCGCTCCTTGAACAATTTATATATCATTTTAATCCTATGAATCTCATGAAACGAGGATTCAGTATTGCCCGGATTAATGGAAGCCTTCTTACCAGTATCAAACAAGCAAAATCTGGCCAAATCATTGCAACGCAGCTTCTCGATGGGTTCATATTGAGTAAAGTGGAGGATAAATCATGAACAAAAAGGATCATTTAAGTTATAAACAAGCTCTTGAAGAATTAGAGAGAATTGTTGATGAAATTGAAAATGGAGAAATTGATGTTGATCTTTTAGCCGAAAAGGTAAAACGTGCAGCATTTTTGAGCCAAATTTGTAAGAGTAAATTGAGAAAGACTCAAGAAGAGCTAGATAAGTTCTTAAGTGAAATTGAGAAAGAAGAGAATAAACAAGAAGAAAATGAATTTGAACCATCCTCATAAATTATCGAACTTATTATAATGATGCCCGATATTTTTTTGAATTCATTCACTTTTTATAGAAATTGACACCTTTTCAAATCAGGAGGAGTCCCATGCCTTTTTTTGAATTTGACGGATTAAAAGTATTCTACCAGAAAGAGGGTTCAGGAAAACCGCTTTTGCTTCTTCATGGAAATACTGTTTCATCAGAAATGTTTAGCCAAGATATTGCTTTTTTTTCAAAAAATCGCTTGGTTATTGCCATAGATTCCCCAGGATTTGGAAAGTCTGATCGGTTATCACCCTTAAGGGATGACTTCTGGTACTTTAATTCACAAGCAGCCTTGTCCTTATGCCAAACCTTAAAACTTTCACAAATTGATATTATTGGAACCAGTGGGGGGTCCACAGTTGCTTTAAATTTAGCCATGCAGAAACCTGATATGATCGACCATGTTATCGCTGATAGTTCTCCTGGAAATCGCTTAACTCAAAGTGAAGTATTAGCAATTCAAGCTGGGAGAGAGCATTCTAAAAAAACACCGATGGCTGATTATTGGAAGAATATCCACGGGCCAGATTGGGAAAGAGTGATTGATCTTGACACAGAGATGTTGATTCGGGTAGCGAAAAACAATCTTCCCCTTTTGATTGGCGATTTATCCCTTATTTCTGGACCAGTCCTTTTGACTGGTAGTTTAAGGGATGAAGTGATCCCGCATATTGAAGAAAAGGTTTCAGAATTAGCTCTTCAGATTAGTAAGTCATTCGTTCTCCTTTTTCCCAATGGATACCATCCCTTCCTCATAAGTCGAAATAAAGAATTTCTGCGAATTGCTATGAAATTTTTGAATGACGATTTATTTTAAATATTACCGGCACATTTTGAACCACTTCTATCTTACAAACTTAATACTTCCTTGAGAGAATCAATCCTAAAATCAGCAAAATCGCATTCTAAACCATCATTAGAACGAATGAAAACCGTTTTAATTCCAGCTGCCCGACCGGCCTGTATGTCTAAAATTCGATCCCCAATTGCCAAGGATAATCCCTTTTTTAACTGGTACTTTTTAATTAGATAATTATATGCTTCTGGACTGGGTTTTCGTTCAAATCCATGATCACCGGTTACAATTTCTGTAAAAAACTGCCTCATTTCATAATAATCAAGAAGAGCAAAGAGAGAAGGTGATTCCCGATGGCTAACGATAAAGTTCCTACCACATTGTTGGACAATCTGATTACAAACCTTCATGGCATCTGAGTAAGGCGGTTGTTCATCCAAAGAATAAGATTGGCGAATTTCTAAATATCTTTCAAAGAATAGCTCTCCCAGCTGGTAACGGCTCTGAAAAGAATGAATCGTCTCAATTATTGACTTTTTCATAGAGTGAAGTAAAACTTCCGGTTTTTCTATTACTCCCGATTCTTTTAGTGCTTCCTGGAAGGCTTTTACCATCACTGGATAGGTATCAAATAAGGTACCATCAAAATCCCATATATATTCAGTATATTTTATTGATTTATTCCTCATGAACGATATCCAGGTTTCCATCTTTAAGTATTCCTATCGAGTGAGACATATACTGGATCACTTCAGGATCATGAGATATAAACAAATACCCCAGACCATGATTCTTTTGAAGATTGCGAAGAAGAGAAAGAATTTGAGCTTGAACCGATATATCCAATGCTGAGGTGGGTTCGTCTAAAACGATAAACTCTGGTTTTAACAGCAAAATCCGAGCTAAAGATATCCGTTGGTTTTGACCTCCAGATAGTTGAGCAGGATAGCGTAATAAAAAATCGGTTGAAAGCCCGACGGTTTCCAAAACCTTTTCAATGACATCTTTCTGCTGATTGAAAGGAACTTTGGTCATATTGAGAACATCCCGCAAAGAAGAGAATACCCTTTTTTTGGGATTTAATGATCCCTGGGGGTCTTGAAAAAGCATTTGAACTTTCCGTCGAAAAAAAAGGCTATCTGGAGGTATCATCCGTGAAATATCTTTACCATGAAAGAAAACCGTTCCTGAAATGGGTTTTAATAAACCGACTACCATTTTCCCTAATGTTGTTTTACCGGTTCCTGAATATCCCATAAGACCAAAGGTTTTCCCCTTATCAAATTTAACTGAAATATTGCTCAGAATGATTTGGCGCTGTTTCCTTGGCCAACCCTTGGAAAATTCATAAGAAACATTGTGTAATTCAATCATATAAAAAACACCTTATCAACCGTCTATTTACTGACAATAATTCTGGTTTTTCACTAAGGCATCGTTCTTTTGCCCATTTACAACGAGGATGAAACTGACACCCCTGAAGATTTTCAATCATAGAAGGAGACTGACCAGATATGGGATGAAATCCGTTTTCTGGAAGACTTCCGAGAAGACCTTGAGCATAAGGATGGAATGGCGATTGAAAAAAATCCCGTGTAGGGGCTCGCTCAACAATTTCTCCGGCGTACATAACCATAATCCAGTCTGATATTGACCGAGCCACCGATAAATCATGGGTAATGATCAACATCGATGATGAATGAATTTTTCGAGCTCGATCAAGCTGTTCAATTATTTGTTGAATCACTTTTCTATCCAACCCTCGAGTTGGCTCGTCAGCAATGATGAGATTGGGATGAAGAGCAAGGGCAGAAGCAATTAGTGCTCTTTGGTTCATGCCTCCTGAAAACTCAAAGGGATACATTTTTACCGCTGACTCTGGTTTATCAAACTTCATATATGAAAGAAGACGAACCGATTCTTGAATTGATTGACTTCGTTTGGCTCCTTGGTGGATTCGAAAGGGTTCGCCGACTTGCCATCCAATAGTATAGACTGGATTCAAAGCCAAAGAAGGATTCTGAAAAATAATCGCAATCTCTTTCCCGCGAATCGAAGCCATGGTTTTTTCATCAACTAAAAGCAAGTCACGTCCTTGAAAAAGAATTCTTCCATTGATTTGGGCATTGGTAGGAAGTAGTCTTAAAATCGATTGAGCAACTATCGACTTTCCGCAACCAGTTTCACCAATCAAAGCCAGTGTTTCCTGGTTGGAAATCGACATCGATACATTTTTAACTGCTTTAACCCTTCCTTGACGAGTTGCAAAAGCAACATTGAGTCTTTCAATGGTTAAAAGGGACAATGGTGGTTTCCTCTCCCATTCCTGTTTCGGTCTCTTCAAATGCAAAACTTAAAAATACCATTGATAAAACGAATAAGATAATACCCAAACCTGGCGGAATATACCACCACCACATACCATTCAGAAATCCACCTCTTTGAAAAGCATGATGAATCATCATTCCCCAGCTTTTCAAAGAAGGATCTCCCAAACCTAAAAAAGATAACGAGGCTTCTGATATCATGGCAGAAGCGACAGTGATGAGATATTCTGGAATGATAATCATAACAATGTTCGGCAAGATTTCATAAAAAAGAATATGCCAACTCGAAAATCCCAAACAACGAGCACTTTCAATAAAACCCATAGAACGGATTTGTATTGTCCGAGAACGGATAACCCTGGCAGTAGAGGTCCACCATAAAATACTCATAACCAGAATCATTAACCCTACGCTTGGTCTTAAAAAAGCAGAAAGAACAATTATTAAAGGAATCCTTGGAATCATTAGGACAATATCAGTCATACCCATTAAGATTTCATCCATAAATCCTCCGTGATAGCCAGCTAAAAGGCCGATAAATACCCCAATTGATATCGAAAAAGCCCCAGTTAATAGACCTACCAGGAGCGTAATTCTTAAGCCATAGATAAATTCAGTGAATAGATCATTCCCAATGTCGTTTGTCCCCAAAAGATATTTTGATCCTGGAGGCAAAAAAGGATCAAAACGATCCGTGAGCTGAAAAGGTGCAATAAAAGGAGCAAAAATAGCAACCAATAAAAAAAAGAGAAAGAGAAATCCACCAATTCGAGTAAAATATTTTTTTTGATTAAAAATAAGGTCTTTCATTGGTTCTCCCTCACTCGAGGATCAATCCAACAGTAAATCCAATCAGTAAAATAATTGGCTATAACAACCATAAAAGAAATGACCAAAAAGGTTCCCTGAAGAACCGGATAGTCTCTGGATAGTATCGATTGGTAAATGAGGGTCCCCATTCCATTAAGCGAAAAAACGATTTCAATAAAAAGGGCTCCAGCGAATAAAAATCCAAAATCAAGAGCAAAAAGAGTTATTACCGGCAATGAAGCATTTTTAAAAACATGCTGGAATAAAATGTTATTTCCTAATTGACCTTTTGCTCGAGCATACCATACATATAACTTTTCTTTCTCTTGGAGAACACTCCCCCTCATCACCATATAATTTCGTGAAGCTGAAAATAAAGTCATGATCAAAACTGGCAAGAAAAGGTGTTTTAAAATATCAATCCAATTTCCTGTAGTATAGAAACCTTTTAATGGGAAAAGACTGAGTCGAAATCCAAAAAAATAGAGAAATAAGAGAGAAATAAAAAAAGGAGGAGAGCAGTAGATAAATAAAAAGAAAAAAAAGGAAAAAACATTCGCCCTCTTTTTCCTTTTCCACCCAGCAAGAGAACCAGCCAACGCTCCTACAGTCGTTCCAAGAATTAAGGAAGGAGCAACTAAGATAAATGTCCATTTTAAGCGTGAAATGATTAGAGAAGAAACTCGAGCTCGGAAATGATAAGAATATCCTAAATCAAAGTGAAATAAATCTTTCCAATAACTGAGGTATTGAATGAATAGAGGTTTGTTCAGTCCCAATTCTTCTCGAATTTTCTCTATTGCCTCTTTTTGAACAACAAAATCCTCTCCGAGAAGTTTTATTACAGGATCTCCAGGCATAGCCCGGGGAAGAAAAAAATTTAAAGTAATAATAAAAAATAAGGCAAATAGGTAGCGTACTATTTTCTTTGTTGGAAAAACCATATAATCTCCATTATCCTATCCCGAAAATACCGTGAACGGTGAACCGTGAACCGCTACTCCCGTTATCACCTTTTTAAATTTTTCCCTCGCTCCTTCGTGGGAGAGGGTTAGGGTGATGGGGGACTATTTTCATCCTCATCTGGTGCTGCGAAAGCAGCATGAGGCTGCTATCCTGTAAACTATAACAGGATAGCAGCCTACGGCGTAAGATGAAAAAAATTGTAAAAGACAAAAAACTGAGAGGATAGACCACTTAAGTTTTCATCCTCATCTGGTGCTGCGAAAGCAGCATGAGGGTCTATCCTGAAATCACCCTTTATGAAATGGTGAAATTAAATGACTAAAATATTTTCTTCACATGAACAAAGG
>JAAYUP010000363.1 GCA_012517635.1 Candidatus Atribacter alterifermentans | reverse complement strand
TCCACCTCGAATAATCATGTCTTTTAAACGACCTGTTATCCGATAGTATCCATTTTCATCAACCGTTGCGATATCCCCAGAATGAAGCCATCCGTCAGGTTCGATAACTTTTTGAGTCTCTTCTGGCATATTATAATACCCTTTCATCACCTGATAACCTCTGGTGCATAATTCACCTGGTTGGTTTACACCAACTTCTTCACCGGTATCAGGATCAACAAGTTTCACCTCGATTCTAGGGAGTAAGCGGCCAACCGTGCTGACTCGTAATTCTAGCGGATCGGTAGTTCGAGTCATCGTAATTCCCGGAGACGACTCGGTTAATCCATATGTAATGCAGATTCCGCTCATATTCATTTCTTCCACCACCGCCTTCATCACTTCAATCGGACAGGGCGAACCGGCCATAATTCCAGTTCGGAGTGAAGAAAGGTCAAACTTGGTTTTTTTCATTTCCTCCAATTCGGCAATAAACATGGTTGGAACTCCATGAACAGCTGTACATCGAAGATCTTGAATAGTTTCCAGAACTTTTCGAGCCCGGAAATTTTCCACCGGAACCATAGTTGCTCCTGATGAGAGACATAACAAAGTTCCCATGACACATCCAAAACAATGAAAAAAGGGCACAGGAATACAAAGTTTGTCTTCTGGTGTAAAATTGAGACAATCTGCTTGGCTTTTAGCATTACCAATAACATTGGTATGGGTTAACATGACTCCCTTGGGGAATCCAGTCGTCCCTGAAGTATACTGCATATTTACTACATCATCTGGGGTAATTTCTTCCTGCCTCTGCTGATATTCCTCGTCAGATATTTGCCTTGATAGCTCGTATAAATCATCATATTGGAACATTCCCGGCATCCGCTCTTCTCCAATGGCAATAACATTCTTTAAGTAAGGGAATTTTTCCGACTTTAACTGTCCCGGTTGACAGGTTTTCAGTTCTGGGCAGAGTTCATAAACCATATTAAAATAATCTCTCGGCTGATGAACTCCATCAACCAAAATCAAGGTTGACGAATCCGATTGTTTTAAAAGATACTCCAGCTCAAAGGATCGATATTGGGTGTTGACTGTAACCAATACTCCTCCCATCTTGGCACTTCCAAACTGGGTCAGTACCCATTCGGCAACATTGTTTGACCAGATAGCAATATGGGATCCTTTCTTCAGTCCTAATGCCATGAACCCTTTGGCAATCTGATCGCATCTCTCTTTAAATTGCTGATAGCTTAATCGAAGACCGGTGGAATGATAAACTAATGCATCTCTTTCTCCCAGGTTTTCAGCCATTAAATCGACCAACTGCCCAATTGTTACTTTCCCAACTTCATATTCCGGGACTCTCATCAAACACCTCAATTAAAATATTTAACTCGACTTTTGCATTGCTTTGAAGGAGTTATTTATTGTATCAAGCTCCTAATGGCTTGACAAGATAGATTAAAAATACCGTTTTGGTGACGAAATGAAGATGATGTCAATTTCTTATTCATATGATTGAATTGTTCTTTCTCCCATCAAAGGATAAGGTCAGGATGAGGATGAAAATATTTATTAAAAACCGTCATTGTTAAAAAACAACAGCCTACGGAGTACAATAAAAAAGTGACAATAAAATGGATGCGCGGAGTGTTTCCCCAAGCGGATGACGTGGTAATCTCGTCTTTCACCATACTTTTAAAAGGAAATACTCAGTTAATTCATAAACAGCCTTAACTTGCTCGCAAATTAAGAGTAGTTTCCCATGAAATAAAATTTAATAAAAGCTTACAAGCAATAAACCAGCTATAGCTTTACCCTTCTTTTAATTTAAATTGATAATCCCCTGACCCAATCTGGATAATTATTCTATCTTCCTTTTCGCTAGCGCAATGAATTCCCTCTTTTTGTGAAACCAGGATTCCCTTTTGCCAAATATGGTCTCCTCCTTCTTCGACAACTATATTTTTTAAGCCCATCTTTGGAAGTTGAATCTCGGCTTGGCTATTTACTGGTATTGAAGCCTCAAGGAAGAAAGAACGAACATCTTTCCTCCAAGCGGATGAAATCAGTCCTCGTAAAGTATTGAGAGAGGCACTGGCAAAATAGAGGCCTTTGACCGGGTAAGGTTTAATCAAGATTTTTCTCCAGCCTGGGAAACGAGGATCTATCCGCATACCTATTAAATATTTATAAAACCAGGCATCGATCGTACCCAGCATAATATGATTTTGAGAGTTCATCCCTTCTTCAGCAAGACTCTCCCACCGCTCCCAAAGAGTGGTTGCTCCTTCTCTTATCATATATCCCCAACTGGGATAAGTGCCCTGAGTAACTAATTGGAAAGCTAAATCGGCCTCTCCATTTTCGGTTAAAACATCTAAAATGTATTTTGTACCAATAATCCCAGTATTAAGGTGGTTCCCATGAACAACGACAATGTCATCTATTAATTCTTCCCAAACGGTTTCCCTTTTATCAGCGGGTACTATCTCCGAATAAAGAGCTAAAATATTAGCTGTTTGGCTTCTAAGATACCTGTGCAATCTTTTCAATGTGATCTCTTTATCCCCTTTAGAAGCATTTGAAGGTAAAAAAGTATGATACCAATCCTCCGTCCAACCATAAAAATTCTTGTTTCCTAAGAATTTTTTATTGAATGATATTTTAATTTCTTCAGCTCTTTTAAAGAATCTATCTTGGTCCTCAGCACGCCCCAAGATTTTCGCTATTTGAGAAAGAAGGAGAGTATCGCGATAGTAAAACCAGGTGGAAATAAGAGAAATTGGAGTTTCTACCGATAGAATATGCCAAGGAGGACACCAATCACCATACTTTCCCAATTCTAAGATACCATCTTTTGACTGAGCGTGGAGAAATTCTACCCATCTCCTCATCATAGAATAATTCTCTTCCAAAATTTCTTGATCACCATAATAGAGGTACAAATCCCAAGGTATGCTTATGCAAGCGGTACCCCATGCTGGATCGGCTGGATAAAAATCCCAATAAGGGGGTACCAAATCCGGAACACTTCCATCTTCTTTTTGGGATACCTTAATATCATCCAACCATTTTTTTAAAAATCCGATCATCTGATAATTATAAATAGTTTCTTCCGAAACCAGCTGGGCGTCTCCCATCCATCCCATTCGTTCATCCCGTTGAGGGCAGTCAGTAGGAATGCTCATTAAATTGCTAAGTTGCCCCCAGCGAATATTCTCATGAATTTTATTCACCAAGAGAGATGAAGTAAAAAGGCTCCCCATAGATTTAACCTCTGAATGAACAAAACACCCTTCTAATGTTTCCAGAGAAGGAACGCCAGGAAATCCCGTAACTTCAACATAGCGAAACC
>JAAYUP010000362.1 GCA_012517635.1 Candidatus Atribacter alterifermentans | reverse complement strand
CCTTTTGATGAAACATCACAACTGATCTTTACTCCACCAAATGGGATACGGTATTTACAAGATATTCAATATGGAACTCGTTATACCACTCCCAATAATGGTGAATTATATGTATTTAATTACCCACCTGAAGTTGATTCTCAAGGGCAAGTCAACCAGATTGTTGCCGGTCAATCTTTTCAATGGGAAGTATCAGTCAAAGTCGGTAATCGTGATGCCATTGTCAAAACCTATAATTATTCTCAAAATCAGAAAAACTATGTTCTTCTGGTCTCAACTTATCCGGGAACTGGTGTGCTCCTTTTGATAATCGTCCCGTCCGAAGAATATCAATCCGCCCAATCCTGGATTATGCAAGCTATAGCTGGAGTGAAAATGAAATAGGTGCTTTATGCTCATTTATTTATTCTTTTTTCAACCTAAAAAAATGATTATTTAAAAGGAGGATGATTCAATGAATAAATGGAAATATATCCTTTTTGCTGGTTTTTTATTGATAGCTATTTCTTTGCCCGGATACGCCCAAAATAGTGGAAATATTCTCAATCTTCCTGGAATGAACCAGCCTACTCCACCAACCGGTCAGACTCCCGGCCAGCTCCCAACTCTTGATTTCTCCCAAAGCCAACCAGCAATTCCCACTCAACAACCGGCTCTTCCAATTCCAAGTACATCTGACCAAATTCAGATCCTTAACCCCAACCAATCTCAAAATCAAGGACAACCAATCCCTGCAGTCTGGAAAAAATATAATCTTAAAGACGTAGTCGGTACCATGGATCAGGTAGGAAGAGGCCAAATCGAATATCCTGAAAACTGGCAAGTTATTCCCGATAACTTCAACCGGATGGTTAGTTTGAATGAGGATGCCAATGGGTTAGTATCTTTTAGGCTTTACATCATGAGTTACGTGAGATATTCCAATGCCACCGATTATGTTGCCGCCATTGTCCAAATGCTTTCCTCAACTGTTTCTAATATTCGAGTTATCAATAAGGACGAGCAAAATATCACTAATCAAGCAGTCGCTTCCTATGGGGCGAACGAAACAATTGCTCGTTACGAATTGCAAGGAAATTTCCAAGGAACCGAAATGACAATTTGTATTGAAACCTGGGTATATTCGCTTTACGAAAGTAATTTAGGCAATGCTATTATATATTTGGCTCCAACCTCAGTTTACCAGCAAAAATATAAAGACTTTTTTAGCCGGATGATGACTTCTTATAAAAATTCCTTAAAATAAAAAAGAGGCATGGGGTAAGCTCTTTTATCAATTCCCCATGCCTACAGTTCATACCGCTTAAAAGATTATAAGCTTTTCGCCTTTTGAATAATATTTTCTACTGAGAAACCAAATTTCTCCATGACCAGCTCACCAGGAGCAGATGCACCAAATCGATTCACTCCAATAACAATTCCCTGCGTCCCAACATATCTTTCCCATCCAATTGGAACTCCAGCTTCAATTGAAATCCGTTTCTTAACCGATGGTGGGAGTACTTGATGACGGTATTCCTCAGATTGGAGTTCAAAAAGTTCCCAGGATGGCATACTGACTACTCGCACCTTGGTTCCCTCAGCTGTCATTTTTTCGTAAGCTTTTAAAGCAAGTCCAACCTCAGAACCGGTTGCAATCAAAATAAGATCAGGAGTCGAAGAATCACAATCGGCAAGAACATAAGCTCCTCGGGCGACCCCTTCAGCTGATGCGTACTTGGTTTGATCGATCACTGGTAGTTTCTGGCGGGAGAAAATTAAAGCCACTGGACTTTTGGCACGAACCGCTATTTTCCAAGCTTGAGCGGTTTCGTTGGCATCAGCGGGACGGATTACCATTAAATTGGGTATGGTTCTTAAACTGGCAATTTGTTCTACTGGCTGATGAGTTGGCCCATCTTCGCCGAGACCGATTGAGTCGTGGGTAAATACATAGATAACATGGAGGTTGGAAAGCGCTGCCAGACGGATAGCCGGTCGCATATAGTCGGAAAAGGTAAGAAAAGTAGCACCATAAGGAATAATACCGCCATGAAGTGCCATTCCGTTAAGAATGCTTCCCATGGCATGTTCTCGAATACCAAACATTATGTTTCTTCCAGAATAACCAAAAGGACCAGCTACTACGCCCTGCATTTTTTCTGCTTCAGGTACTGGTGGATGGAAGGTCCCTTTTCCCTTAAGAACAGTGTTGGTAGAAGGATCCAAGTCAGCTGAACCACCCATCAAAGAAGGGCAATTTTTAGCAATAGCATTCATGACTTCTCCTCCAACGCTGCGAGTAGCAATGCTTTTGGTATCCGGGGGATAAGAAGGAATGTCCTGTGCCCAATTCTCAGGAAGGATTCCTTTCATTCGTTTTTCAAATTCTTCAGCTTCAGCCGGATATTTTTTGGCATACTCGGCAAATAAGGCATTCCATTCCTTTTCTGCCTGAGATCCTTTATTGACGGTTTCTCTCATATGATTTAAGACATCCTCGGGGACAAAAAAAGGATTATCTTCCGGCCAGTTATAAAACTTCTTGGTAGCAACCACTTCCTCCGGCTTTAGGGGAGAACCATGAACCTCAAAACTATCTTGTTTTGGGCTTCCGTACCCGATATGAGTGGTGACCATAATTAAGCTCGGATGGTTGCTATCCGTTTTGGCTTCCTGGATGGCTTTTTCGATTGCAGCCAAATCATTTCCATCTTTCACTTCTAACACCTGCCAATTATAGGCTTCAAATCTTTTTCTAACATCCTCGGTATAATGAAGCCCAGTTTCTGATGCTAAGCTAATATGGTTATTATCATAGAGGTAAATGAGTTTCCCTAATTGGAGATGGCCGGCTAATGAGGCTGCTTCGGCAGCAACTCCTTCCATGAGGTCACCATCACTCACGATAGCATAGACATAGTGGTCAACCAGGTTATAACCAGGGCGATTGTAAGTTGCAGCTAAATGACTTTCTGCAATAGCCATCCCTACCCCGGTGGCAAAACCTTGTCCTAAAGGTCCAGTCGTAATTTCTACTCCACACTCTAAATCATATTCCGGATGTCCAGGAGTTTTGCTCTCCCATTGGCGAAAGTTTTTCAACTCCTCCAAGGTCATTTTTTCAAACCCAGATAAGTAAAGCATTGAATATAAAAGCGCTGAACCATGCCCAGCGGAGAGAACGAAACGATCTCGATTTATCCAACAAGGATTCTTAGGATTGATGGTAAGAAATT
>JAAYUP010000361.1 GCA_012517635.1 Candidatus Atribacter alterifermentans | reverse complement strand
TTTAGAGAGTGGCATCCCCTTGGGGAGACTAGGTGAGCCCGAGGATCACGTTGGTTCTGTTCTATATCTTGCTTCGGATGAATCTGATTGGATGACTGGTCAAACGATAGTAGTTGATGGCGGATTATCAATGATTTAATTATTGAGTACATCCCCGTCTTTTGAGGCGGGGATGACTATTACATATACCTGGCTTTTATCGTATTTTAGAAAAGAAAGAAGTTTAATAAAATTATTAACCCAACATTAAAAAAGCATTAACATATGTTCGAGAAGGAACGAAAAGATATTATCGATTTTCCAAATAAAAGATTCTCTTCGAATCCAGCCACAAAATTAACAAATTTTTTTATTGAATATTCGTTTGTATTGATCACTAGTAAAGTAGCCAATTTTTTATTTTGGAGAATGCTTGTTAGGTTAAACAGTTTAGGATTTTAATTAGAAAATACAATTCCTCTAATTTGTAAATAAGATAAGCTTGGAAATATATTTGCAATTACCCTGATTACTCTTAACAAAAAGATAATGATAATTTTATAAGGAGGTTTTAAAGAAATGCAGAAGACTAATAACATTGGTGATAACAAGGAATTGGTCGTCCTATCATTGAATCATATTAAGGAAGGTTCTGAGGAAAAAGCAAGAAAAGCATTGATAGACCTTGTTCCTCTTACCAACCGAGAACCAAGCTGCCTTTTTTATCAGATGCACGTGAATGTGGGAACTGAGGATAATAATTATATGGTAGAGAATCCCAGATTTTATATGTTCTACGAAATCTGGAGAAGCAGAGCTGATTGGGATAAACACATGGATATGCCCTACCTCCAAGGTTGGAAAAGTATAGCAGGAGAAGTTTGTGAGAGCTGGGAACTCTACATTTGGGAGAGAGTAAAGTTACCAACTTGTCCAATATTTAGAGGAGGGGATCTCATCAATCCGAAAGATAAATATACTCTTTTAGCTATGGTTGATGTTAAAGAGGATTGTGAGGATCGTGCCTGGAAAGAAATGCTGGCCCTAGTTCCTTATACTCATACTGAACCTGGTTGTATTAGCTATGAGATGCATGTTAACCTTGATATGGATAACATGACTGCGAATCCAAGAAAAATTATGTACTACGAAAACTGGTATAACTACAAGGTCTGGAAATATGAACACATGAAAGCTGATTACTTAGTACGGTGGTTTGATATGTCTCCAAAGGTAACTTATAAGATTGACTTGACAGGATGGAAGGTGCTTGATCACGAATTGATCGCTTCTGGAAAAGAAAAGTAATGAGCATACTGCGATTGGAAGGTTTGGTTGGCATAAAAGAGAGGGGCTAAAAGTCCCTCTCTTTTATTATTTTTTTGTGTATTGTGTATTTAGATTTAAATTTTTTAAAGTAGTTATAAACTTATATTAGATTTTAATTCTTGTTAATTAGTTCATTTCTAATTTTTCAGTTATCTGTTTAGAATTAAGAGAGAAAAATGTTATTATTGAGTAATGAAATTATAATTTATAATAAAATATATTGGGGATAAAAATATGATAGAAAAAAATTACATCATATTTGATTTTGGTGCAAGCAACGGCAGAGCGATAGTTGCACATTTTGATGGGAAAAGAGCAATTATGGATGTTACTCATCGGTTTGAGCATGGTCCAGTTTATGTGACTGAAACTCTATATTGGGATATTCTTCATCTATTTTCTGAGCTCATTCATGGCCTTCAGATTTCATTGTCAAAATTTTCCGATATACGATCTTTAGCAATTTCAACCTGGGGATGTGATTTTGGTTTTATTGATGAACAAGGAAAATTGGTTTCAAATCCTGTAACCTATCGTGATAAAAATCGTCATGACCGTTCCAAGCCTTTATATAATGTTCTTCCTCAGAGAGAATTGTTTGAACTTTCAGCGGGTTCAACCAATGAAATAATGGGCATTTTTCAGCTTTTTTCTTTTAAGTGTGAAAATGCTTTAGAATTAAGAAGCGGAAGGAAAATGCTCATGATACCTGATTTACTGAATTATTTTTTAACTGGAAGGGCTTGTAATGAATATACCAATGCTACCATGACACTCTTGTGCAATCAGTATGAACGAACTTGGGAGGAAAAGATCCTTAATCGAATAGGGGTTTCCCCTTCCATTTTGAATGATTTAGTTATGCCTGGAAATCGTATTGGTGAAATACAGGCCAGTGTTTGCGAACATTTTGGGATTCATTCCATTCCAGTTATTGTACCTGCAACCCATGATACCGCATCGGCAGTCGCAGGGATTCCAGTTATTGATGAGGGAAAGCATTGGGCTTTTATAAGTCTTGGAACCTGGGGAATTATGGGTATGCAAACTGACCAACCAATAATATCCGATCAAGTATTTCTGTCAGGTTATGGAAATAATGCCATCCCTGAAGGTAAAAATATGATGGTGAAATATATAACGTCATTATGGATTATTCAACAATGCCGCAATCGTTGGAGAAATGAAAATAGGGAAGACTTGAGTTGGGATGCAATTGTTCAGGCTTCAGTTCAAGCTAAACCATCAAAAACCTTTATTGATGTTGATAAGCCTATTTTTGGCTTACCTCAGGCAGATATGCCCAAAGTCATTCAACAAGATTGCCAGCAAAGAGGGCAGGAAGTTCCAGAATCTTTGGGTGATATTGCTCGATGTTTTTATGAAAGCTTGGTTTTAAAATTTCGTTATAACTTGGAATTATTAGAAGAAATAAGCGGTCAGCCTCTTGAACTCCTCCATATAGTGGGAGGGGGAACTCAAAATAAAATCTTGTGTCAATGGATTGCTGATGCCAAGGGTATTCCAGTCATAGCAGGACCAACAGAGACAACTTCGATGGGAAATTTCATTATGCAATTAAAAGCTGATGGAGAAGTGAAAACATTAAGGGAAGGACGGGAAATTTCACTTCGTTCCTCATTCATTGATCGATATGAACCGGGGAATAAAAGATATTGGGATAATGCCTATGAGATATTTCTTCGTCTCTTTCACAACAACACAAAATGAATTGGTTTGTTTTATTTAAGCTGAAACAACAGAAATAGTAATAGATTGAATGATAATCAATAGGAATGGAGAAGAATAAATGTATCCCAAGATATATTTGGCATTGGATAATTGTTTCGGAATAAAAAGATGGACCGAACCAGATGAATGGATGAAGATAGCAAAAGAAGTAGGTATTCATTATATTGAGGCAAGTGCTGATAATGAATGTGATCATTTTTATGGGGGAAAGGATTATTTGAAAGATTGGGTTCAAAAAGCTAAAAAAAGTCAAAAAAAGTACCAATCGAAAATAGCCAATTTTTTTACCGGCTATTCGACCTATCGCACCTTAGGTTTACTTCATCCTGATCGAAGAATTCGTGACCGGTTAGTTAATGATTGGTTTAAGGAAATCATTCAGGTCGCTTCATCTTTAAATGCTGGATTCGGTTTTTTTGTTCATGCTTTTTCAGAATCTGTTCTTCAAGATCCCGAAATCTATCAAAAAACAAAAAATCTTCTTTTTGATACGATCTCGCATTTGGTTGAATTTGCTTCAAGTCAATCACCATCACCGGTTCTTCTCGTGCTTGAACAAATGTATAGTCCTCATCAATATCCTTGGACTATAAGCGGTACTTTTGAATATTTAAAGGAGGTATTTAAAAGATCAAAATTACCTTCTTATATTGCCCTTGATACTGGACATATGGTTGGTCAAAGACGTTTTTTGCGGCCTAGCCAAGAACAGTTAGAAGAGTTGCTTTCCAGTGCTTATGATCATGATTTGCTAACGAAATTTTGGCTTGGTTCTGATTCGGTCCGTAAACTGGTAAATGAAAACAGAAAATCATCATTCTTTTCAAAAACAACTTTCTTAGAGCTCATTGAAACAGAAATGGACCAATATCCCTATCTATTCGCAGATCCAGATGATGGTGATCTTTATTCTTGGCTTAGATTAATGGGGTGTTATTCTCCAATTATTCATTTGCAGCAAACCGATGGAAGAACATCATCACACCAACCTTTTACCAGGGATAACAATGTAAAAGGGATTGTACATCCAGAAAAAGTGCTCCAAGCTCTTGCTCATTCATATCAAGAACCTGCAAATTCCCAATTTCCTCCAAAATGTAAAGAAATATACCTTACTTTTGAAATATTTAATAGTTCTATTGATTATCCACTGCAAATCGTTGATCGATTAAGAGAATCTGTTGATTTTTGGAGAGAATATATTCCTCAAGATGGTTTAACTTTGGATGTTTTGGTGAAATAGAATCAGCAAAAAAATATACTTTTATCCCTATTGACTTTATTTTTTATCTCTGTTAAGTTAATTACAATTGATGTTATTATTATAACATTAGCAGAAACTTAAAAAATTTTTGATATGGTAAAAGAATATCCTTTTTAAACCTAACAGAGATTTTTAATTTTTCTACAGACTTAAGTGGAAAATATTTGATTGAAAAGAATCCAAAAAAGGAAGAAAAGATGTAATTATTAATACTAAACGTATTATTTTTTTAATTCATATTAGAAAACAATTTCATGAGGAGAAGTGAGAAGAATGGATATTTACACCGATGCCTTAGGTATGATTGAAACTCGCGGTTTTGCTGCAATGGTTGAAGCGTCTGATGCGATGGTAAAAGCTGCTCGGGTCGAGCTGGTTGGGTATGAAAAAACGGG
>JAAYUP010000360.1 GCA_012517635.1 Candidatus Atribacter alterifermentans | reverse complement strand
TTTAGAGAGTGGCATCCCCTTGGGGAGACTAGGTGAGCCCGAGGATCACGTTGGTTCTGTTCTATATCTTGCTTCGGATGAATCTGATTGGATGACTGGTCAAACGATAGTAGTTGATGGCGGATTATCAATGATTTAATTCAGTAACGATTAAAGAGAGGTTCTTAGGCCTTTTCACAAATTTTAGTAAATATTTTTCTATGATTATTATTAACTTAATAATGATTTATTGGTTAGAAGCTGAAAATTCACTCTCATTCTCAATTTATCCCAGTTGTCAATGGAAAGAAAAGTGAATTAAAAAGAGCACAATGGTGAGAAAGGTTTCCCAACTGTGGGAGAGTGAATGGCTAAAAACCTCTTACAAATTCCTTCACTTTCCGCGAGGGAACATAGAGGTAAATTTTTCCTTGTTAGGTGGTGCTTCTTAACATCTCAGCGTTTTATTATTATAAGAGAGGTGCTATTCTTCTTAGTTAAAAATTTATCTTTTATTGATAAAAAAAACGGATATTATCTCATAATTAAGGTGAATTAATATGAAAGCAGCATTAATGTATGATATAGGTAAAATAGTTGTAGAAGATGTTCCCGACCCGGAAGTGGATACGGGAGATATTTTAATAAAAGTTGAAGCATGTGCTATATGTGGATCAGATGTAAGAACATTATGGCACGGAAGTTCTCATGTTAAACCTCCTCGAATATTAGGGCACGAAGTAGTTGGTACGATTATGAAGATGGGTGCTCAAGTTGATGGTTATGAATTAGGTGACGTGGTAGCTATCACACCTGCCATAGAATGTGGAGAGTGCCTCTATTGCCGTTCAGGCTTTACTAATATGTGTTCCAAATTAGAAACAATTGGATTTGAATTTAATGGTGGGTTTGCGGAATTAATGAATGTACCTGCTAAAGCCGTAAAACAAGGTCATGTGAACAAACTTCCCTCCGGACTATCTTGTGATCAAGCAGTATTGGCTGAACCATTGGCATGTTGTATAAATGGTCAAGAGCCGCTTGGTATTGGATTAGGGCATAAAGTTGTCGTTATTGGTGCAGGAACGATTGGACTTTTTCATACTGAATTAGCTTTGTTGAAGGGAGCTTCACGAGTTTTTTTGGCTGATGTTGTTCTTTCTCGCTTAAAAAATGTCGTAAATTTAGGGAAAAATGTTGTTCCAATTGATAGCAAAAATATTGATTTAATAAAAGAGATAATGGTACAAACCAATGATTATGGGGCAGACATCGTTATTGTGGCTTGCCCGGTTGGTGAAGCTCAAAATCAAGCTCTGAAAATGGTGGCAAAGAAAGGAAGAGTAAGCCTATTTGGCGGCTTGCCACCAGATCAATCAATTGGTCACATAGACAGCAATTTAATTCATTATAAAGAGATTGGTGTTTTTGGTGCTCACGCTTCAACTGCTACTCAGAATCGCCTTGCTTTAGAGTTATTAGCTAATAAAAGAGTTGATGCTAGTCGTTATATAACTCATACTTTTAGACTTGATCAGATCATGGAAGGGATGAATGCGGCAAAAGAAGGGAAAGCCATTAAGGTGGTTGTAAAACCCTAAAAATATTATTTATATAACGCATTCAGTGAGGAGGTCGATTTTTTTGGAAGTAAATTATGTAATGGCCATTGATCAGGGAACGACTGGAACTAAAGTGATTTTAGTTGATCATGATGGAATGGTTGTTTCGAGTGCCTATCGTGAAATAAAACAGATTTATCCAGAACCAGGTTGGGTTGAACACGATCCATTGGAATATTGGGAAACCACTCTCATTTGTGCCAAAGAGGCTCTGGATAAAGCAAGAATTAAACCATCACAAATCGCAGGGATTGGTATTACTGACCAACGTGAAACAACAATCATTTGGGACAAGAAAACCGGGGAACCGGTTTACAATGCTATTGTTTGGCAGTGTCGTCGGTCGGCTTCCATTTGTGAAGACCTTAAGGCAAAAGGTCTTGAAGAGAAAATTCGTCAGAAAACCGGTTTAACTATTGATGCTTATTTTTCTGCTACCAAAATTAAGTGGATTATGGAAAATGTTCCCGGTGTAAAAGAAAGAATGAAAAAAGGAGAGCTAATAATGGGGAACATTGATTCTTGGTTAATGTGGAAACTGAGTGGCGGACAAATGCATGTGACCGATTATTCAAATGCTTCTCGTACCATGCTCTTTAATGTTCAAGAGCTCAACTGGGATCAAGAACTATTAGACATCATGGAAATTCCTCGCGAAATTTTTCCTAATCCAAAACCATCAAGTGGAATTATGGCAATTTCGGATAAGAGTATTTTTAACGGAGCTGAAATACCCATAGCTGGAGTTGCTGGGGATCAACACGCTGCTCTTTTTGGTCAGGCTTGTTTTAAACCAGGAATGGCGAAAAATACTTATGGAACCGCTTTAGCTTTGATGATGAACATTGGCGAGAAGTTTATTTTATCGGAGCATGGATTAACAACTGATTTAGCTTGGGGAATTGATGGAAAAATTGAATATTCCTTTGAGGGTGTTGTTTTTATCGGTGGGGCAGCAATCCAATGGTTACGTGATGGCTTGGGAATAATTGAAAGCGCTGCACAATCTGAGGCTATAGCTCAATCGGTCAAAGATACTGGGGATGTTTATTTTGTACCAGCTTTTACTGGGCTTTGTGCTCCTTATTGGGATATGTATGCTCGAGGAACCATAGTTGGTATTACTCGAGGTACGACAAAAGAACAAATTGTGCGTTCTGCATTGGAATCTATGGCTTATCAAACGCGAGATGTCCTTGAAGCCATGATTACCGATTCAAAACGGAATTTAAATTCACTCCGGGTTGACGGTGGTGCGGTTAAAAATAATTTTTTAATGCAGTTCCAAGCAGATATTTTGGGAGTTCCAGTAATAAGACCAGTCGTTACTGAAATGGCAGCTTTAGGAGCGGCTTATCTTGCCGGACTCGGGGTTGGTTTTTGGAAAAATCGGGACGAAATTTCTGCGATGTGGAAGATGGATAGAGTTTTTGAGCCAAAGATGGATGTAGGTCAAAGAGAAGAGCTTTACCGTGGATGGAAAAAAGCGGTGGAGAGATCTCTACATTGGGCTGAGTAGTTTCACCTTAAATTATTATAATTAATTTATGAAATTCTTAAGATATTTATAGACACTATCTTTTTCATAAGGATTTGGTGGTTTCAACAAATCTCGTTTGGTATTTTGCAGGGAGGTGAATTATGGCTTATCAAGGCGAGGTTATTATTAGGAAAGAAATGTTTCACTATAAAGAGACGGAATTAATGAAAAAGGAAGCTTTAAAAGCCTCTCTTTTCATTTTTGATAGTGGAATTCATGCTGTAAAATTAGAGAATGAGTTGGGATATATAACTGTTTTACCGTATAAGGGCCAGCAAATCTGGGATGCGGTTTTTTATGGGCGAAGCATAAAAATGCTTTCAAAATTTGAAGAACCAAAAAATGTTGAATCAATAGCCAATACCTACGGATGTTTTATGTACCATTGTGGAGCCTTAAGAACCGGAAATCCAGGAAAAGAAGATACCCATCCACTTCATGGTGAACTCCCTTACGCAAATTTTGACCATCCTCGATTACTTTTCGGTGAAGACGAAAAAGGTTTTTATTTAGCAATGACTGGAGAATTCCAATACAATGATGCCTTTACCTCAAACTACTATCGAGCCTATCCAGTTGTTAAGATTCATAGTCAATCATCCCTGTTAGATATTATTATTCAAATTGATAACCTTTCTGAGTATCCTATGGAACATATGTATATGACCCACATCAATTTTCGACCCATCGATTATGGGAAAATGATACAACCAGTTCCGTGGAGTCCAGAATGTATTAAACTTCGGGAAAGTACACCAGCCCATTCGAGGGACATTCCTTTGAGTGAGGAATATATTCAATTTGTAAATACAATAAAAACCAATCCTGGGCGTATGCAAACCATACTTCCTGAAGACCCTTATTTTCCAGAATTAGTGCTTTATCTTAAATCTCCTAAAACCGATAATCAGGGATGGACACATTTTTTACAAGTTCATCCTGATGGTTCAGGAGATTATGTTTCCTATCGCCCCGATCAACTTGACCATGCCACCCGGTGGATAATACGAAACCGGGATCGAGAAGCCTATGGATTTTTATTGCCGGGTACGTGTGATCCAGAGGGTTATACCCATGAAAAAGCAGCTGGGAATGTGAGAATTATTCCAGAGAAAAGTTCGGTTCATTATCATATCATTACTGGAGCACTTGATCCAATTCAAACCAAAGAAATGCAGGAAAAAATAGAAAAGTTATAAGTGAATAAAAATTGCATATTATTTAATTATTTGTGGTTATTTTTACCTAAAATAGTTTGTTTAGCAATAACAACTAAAAAAGAATTCAGAGGTTGTAAAATATTATTTATTTGAGGTCTCTAAAAGCGTTCTGAAAAGTAAAAGAAAAACTCATAATATTATTGTAAAAATAAAGTATTCAAGTTGTTTTATATTAAGTGAACATTTAAATTAAATCGAAATTCATTGATATAAAAAAAGAAATATTTAAAATAAGCAAGAAATGAAAAATATGAAAGAAAGGATGATTTAAATGCACTATGGTGTTTTTGGTTTGTTGTTTTTCTCAAAGTTTACGAAAGAAAGAATATCAGTTCTGGAAAAAGTAAAAAAACTTGGCTACGAAGGAATTGAAATTTCTTTAAGCGAAGATTATTTATCTTCTGATCTAAGTAAAGAAATTACCAATGAAGCAAAAAAATTGGATGTTAAATGTTTGTGTTCAACATCACTTGATGAAAAAACTGATATTACATCAAGCGATAAAACCATTAGGGAAAACGGAATTAATTTCCTAAAAAAATGTGTAGAGGAAGCTGCAAAACTTGGTAGTGATGTTATTGGAGGAGTTATATATGCACCTTGGGGTTTAAGTAATAAAAAAGGGAGAACTCGAGAAGAATGGGAAATTTGTAAAGAAAGTTTATTCAAAATTGCAGAATTTGCCAAAGATTATAAAGTATTTCTTGCTCTTGAACCTGTTAACCGTTTTGAATCTCATTTTCTCAACACTGCAGAAGAGGCGAAAACTCTTATAAATGAAATTAACCATCCTCAATTAAAAATTCATTTAGATACATTCCAAATGAATATTGAAGAAAATCGTTTATACGATGCTATCAAAACTGCCGGTAGTTTACTTTACCACTTCCATTGTTGTGCAAGTAATAGGGGGATTCCTGGTAATGGTCATATAGAATGGGATGAAGTTTATCAAGGTTTAAAAGAAATTGGTTACCAAAGATGGTTAGTTGTTGAATCGTTTACGCCAGATATTATGAAAGAAGAATTTGGGCGACAGGTTGCAATCTGGAGAGAAATTGCTAAACCCGAGGATATTGCTAAGAAGGGTTTAGAATTTTTGAAAAGCGTAGAGAAGAAAATATTTGTATAGAAAAGAGGTGATAATAAAAAAATCAAAACTCTTTTAAGTTAACCAGAACATTTGTTTTTAATATTAGGAAAAGGGAGGAAGCATAATGAGGAAGAGTTTATTTGCTGTAACTATTATATTATTAACGGTGTTTGTTATGAGTTTAGGTTTAGCACAGGCAAAAGAATATAAGTATGTGATCGTGCCAAAAATTGTTCACCCTTGGTTTGATAAAGTTAATCAAGGAGCACAGGAAATGGCTCAGTTTCTCGAAAAGATAACCGGTGACACCTTTATAATCGATTATAGGGCACCAGCAACCGCAAGTGTCGTGGAACAAAACAGAATACTTGAACAAGCAGCAGCGACTGAACCATCTGGTATTACTTTGGATCTTCTCGATGCTGAAGGGAATAGGCCAGTCTTAGAGGCAATTCTCGCCCGTGGAATTCCAATCGTAGTATTTGATTCCTATGCTCCAGAAGGCATGGGTCTTACCACAGTAAACAACGATTTTGTTGCCCAACAGATTGGAGCCTGCCAGAGACTCGTGGAATTGATGAAAGCTAAGGAAAAGAAGGATGTTTATAAAGTAGCTCTCATTGAAGGTGTTCCTACTGCACCCAATCATAAGAAACGTTTTGAAACTTCAAAAGAGTTTTTTTCCAAGCTACCGGAGATAGAAATAGTAGCTGAAGGTGTTGATAACGATAGCATCGAACAAGCTCAGAAGCAAGCAGCTTCAATCATTGCTGCCCACCCTGATCTTGATGGTATGATTGCTCATAACGCTGCCGGACCAATAGGAATCGGTCTCGCTATTAAAGAGGCTGGAAAAGTTGGAGAAATCATCCATGTCGGCCTGGATGATTTAGATCAACTGATAGTTTTGATCAAAGAAGGCGTTGTGGAGTCTTCCTATAGTACCAAACCCAAAATGCAAGGTGCTTATGCAGTTCTTTGCTTGTGGTTACAGAATCAAGGAATTGCTACGCCAATGTTAGTTGATACTGGTTTTGTTGTAATAACCAAAGACATGATTCCTGATGATGTAAAGGAATATAAAGGATACTAAAAGGAACTAATTATTTTATCACCCATAAAAAGTTGCTCTTTTTAGATTCAACTTTTTATGGGTGGTTTTTTATAAAAATGGATGAGGACAGGAAGAAAAAATGGATTCTATCTTAGAAGCAACTAGTATTACAAAAATTTTTCCAGGGGTAGTGGCACTCAATGAAGTCGATTTTGCTTGTAAAAAAGGAACAGTCCATTGTATTGTAGGAGAAAATGGAGCTGGTAAAAGTACTTTTGTAAAAGTTTTAACTGGTATTTATCATCCTGAAAAAGGGAATGTAAAAATCGAAGGCAAAAGTATCTTTGAGAACCCTGAAATTATTAATAAGGTTGCTTACGTTCCTCAAGAATTACAGTTGTTTGAATATATGACGGTTGGAGAAAATTTATTATTGCCCTTTAAAAGAAAAGGGTTAAACCGTTTTTATTCGAGTAAAAGCAAAATTTTTAAAATGGCAACCCCTCTCTTAGAAAAATTCCACGTCGCTGAAAAAGCAGAGACCAGTGTAAGTGATATTTCACCTTCGAGTAAACAATTATTACAAATTGCTCGTGCGCTTATAATCGAAGACTGTGAGATTATAATTCTTGATGAGCCAACGACCAGTTTGACTATTGAAGATACCAAGCGTCTATTTCAAGTAGTAAACCAACTCAAGAAAGAGGGGAAAGCAATAATTTATATTTCTCATAAGCTGGAGGAAGTATTTGCAATAGGTGATGAGATAACCGTTCTCAGAGACGGAAAAAAAGTTGGTTATTCCAAAGCTTCAGATGTTGATAGAAACTGGATAATAAAAATGATGTCAGGGAGAGAAATTGATGAAAGAATTGTTTTCCGTCCTACTGAGAATAAGGGTGAACTGATATTGGAAGTAAAAAATCTATCTGGAAAAGGGTTTTCAAATATTAATTTTAAATTACACCGAGGGGAAATACTTGGATTTTACGGTTTAGTTGGAGCAGGTCGTTCTGAAATTATGCAAACTATTTTAGGATATAGATTTGTGGCGGAAGGAGAAGTGCAAGTTGATGGAAAACAGTTAAAATTAGGGAGCCCTCATTTTGCTATACAGGGAGGAGTATTTTACCTTCCTGAAGAGCGAAAGCAACAAGGAATATTTCCATATTTAAGTGTTCGGCATAATGTTGGGGTTGCTCTCGGTGAAAAAGTACTAAATGGTATTGTAGTATCACCGAAG
>JAAYUP010000359.1 GCA_012517635.1 Candidatus Atribacter alterifermentans | reverse complement strand
CTTGCCAACTATCGGGGCGAGTTGGCAAATCATAATTGAATTCTTTTTTAAATTCGTCTTGCCATTTTGGATCATTAAAGAGATCTTTTCTGAAGTAAATGACCATTCCATCGTGGTCATTATTAAATCCATACCATTTTCCGCCCCATTGATGGAGCTCGCGGATTGGTGCTGCAATTCCATCTCGATCCCACTTTGGCATTCTGGGGTCATCAAAATATTTATCTATGGGTATAATCCAATCATTGGCAATGTAATCACCGTAGAAAAAGCTCGGACCTACGATAGCATCATAATTTCCTGTTCCAGTTGCTAGGTCGGTGAATATCTTAGCTTGTAATTCTCCAAAAGGAATTTCGGCAATTTCATAAGTTGCTCCGGTTAATTGCTCCCAGTAAGGACGCCAAAAGTAGAGAGGCCCAGAAATAGCTCCGTGGGGACCTGATGCTAAAACTGCGATCGTGAATTTCTTTCCTTTCCAGGAGGGATCAGGCTGTCCCTTATCGGATGCTGCAAACGCCGCATCGGCTGTATCTTTTTCCAGTTGATCCATATCCTGAGCAAAAACAAATGATACTAAAGCTGAAACAACGAGCAAAACCAATACTCCTAATAAAATTTTTGTACCTTTTTTCCTCACAATTAATGCCTCCTTTTTTAAAAATTTCCTTTTACCCGGGTTAAAATGTGACCTCTTTGAAAAAAGATTTTTCACCTCCTATTCATTTTATTTCTTTATTTCCAATTTCAACCAGAAAAAGACTTTAGAAAAAAACCTTGGCTTTATACGATTGAACTACCATTTGGTTTAAATTAAACTGCCTCTTTTTTGCTCTTGAGGGGATATTTCAAGGTTTTTAGTATTCTTGTTAACCATTATTCCATCTTTGGGTTCAACCTCATTGCTAAATTATGATCCTTTTATACTATTGTGAAGATACATCATTCCTATTCATTAGATTAAATTATTGTATTGAAAATTTATTAGTTATATTATTATCACTATAATAATTATTTAATTTATTTTTACTATTTTACTTTATATCTGATTATTACTCCTCATTTTATTTTTATTACGAATTATTATAACATACAATTTTTATTATATTTTCTATTTTTTATAGAACGTATAATAATTCCAATATAACACTATTAATGAAATGCTTAATATACTCAATGATTATAGGGATTTATCGAATTTAATTGAAATTTGAAATACTAAGAATCAGAAAAAAGCGGTGATTTAAAGGGGTGATTTAAACACTCAAGATTTTATTTTTCTATTTGTGATTTTTTTCAAAATCATACTCGGGAAGAAAAAATAAAAAAGGAGCATCCTCCTTGAATCTCCCCTCAATGGGAAAATGAACCGATCAATTCCCTTCCCCGGAGTTGACGCTTTGCGTCGGGGGATGCTTCCTTATATTTTAATGGTTATATGGTTTAAAACAGATAATTTCACCTTCATCTTTAATAAAAAAAATGATAGGAGAGCTTATCCTAAAAAAAGAAACATAAGAAGGATTTGGTTTTTAAAAAAGATCCTAAAATATTTACATATTTTCAGCTTCTTCCCGAGCAATCCGACTCCATCGTTTCACATTTTCAGGATTTTTTCCAATGGTGTGGTTATCTTTCATGATGATTTCAACTCGACAATTTTTTGTAATCTGGAAAACATTTCGAATTTTCTTTCTGATATAATCTTGGTCGATTTGGGGTACAGCTAAATCAGCAGGGTTTGGCTTTAAAGAATAAATATAATTTGATCCCAAATATTCGGCCATAACTTTCGGATTAGCCCAAGGTGAAACTGAAATCCTTCGCAAACGTGGGAACTTTTTTACCACTTGCCATCGCTTATCAATTGGCTCACAACACCCATAGCAGTTCAATCCAAAACGCTCTAATAAAGGATATTGATAAGGAAAAATAAATTCTTCAAACATTTCAGGCGACACATAGCAGGTTTCTTGACTCTCTGAAAAACCCCAAATATCAATAGTACGAACTTTTTTACCATCAAAATCAGGTTGAGGCAGCTCGTGAGTATATCCGTACCCTCCTGAACCAATATAGGTCCCATCGTTATTAAGGCTGAGTAGATTATTTTTTTCCAAATAATCAACCTTTGCCATGTGTCCATCGCGTAATATTGCCATGAGGCGATGAAGGTTTTCGGGATAATCAAACATATCAATCATGGTTTGTTCTAAGCCTCGTAAATTAACTAATGTCCAGGTCATCCCTAAAGACCACCACCATAAACCCCTTTTTTCAACTTTTAAAATATCTCCAAACGAATCGTTAGCCAAAAGTATCATTCTTTCGGTTTTTTCATGATCGATAATTAATTCAGGGAAACGGAGTTTATCCATATCTTTATAGTCTTTTAAAGGAGCATCCCAACGATAGGACCCTCCTCCTACTCCTCCTATTCTCACCTCATGCATGCCCCAATCACTCTCTGTATAGGCATATGGAATGCAGAAAAGAGGCTCAACAGGCCGATCATCTCCCATTTCTTCTCCCCAAAATATTTCTTTCCGAAGCAACATTTCCCAATGACGACCAAGTTCTGTCTCGCATTGGAGTGTTTCTTCAGGGATTATTTCGTTCCACCCATTTTCTGGATCACAAAAAACAACTGGTCGAGTTGGTTGAAGAGAATTTATTTTATACCACAAATCTCGCTTAGATTCTTCTTCGGGTCTCATTGCTATTTCAGCAACTCTTTGTGCTATTTCTCTTAAGATCTTTTGATCTTTTTTTGTTAATTCAATATTTTTTATTGTTCCCGTAATCAAGCTTAAACCATAAGCGGTTTGATCTGACACAAGTTTTCCTCCTTCAATTATATTTTGATTGAAAAAGCAAAAAATTTCTATTCAAGAATTGAATCGTTTATCTCTATATGAATTTTTCAACAATAATCATAGCAAAAATATTGAATTGAAATCATCCCTGATTTTCTTTTTTTGTGCAAATTAATGATATAATCTATTTTGTAGCTTATTTTTTTTTAGATTTTAACGAGAAAATTAATATTTTCTTCTAAAAAATGAGTTTACTTATACTTTAAAAAATGATACCTTGAAACAATCTAAATGAAAAAGGAAGAAGTTTAAAATAATTATTAAAGCCATCTTTGGTTGGACGACCTGGTAATCTCCTCCTTTAAAGTATCTAAAAAAAATAAAAACCTAAAAAAAATGAAATCCTTACGCGGGAAAGCACCGCTCAGGATGACGAAATAAAGGCACCCTCCCCGCCGCGAAAGCGGCACCCTTCCAAGGAGGGGAATTGTTCAAAAACAAATTCCCCCATTGAGGGGGGATTCAGGGGGGCGTGTCTTTAAGCAGTCATCCTGAGGCTTCGTTTTATGAAGCCGTGAGGATCTCATCTGACAACGAAGGTGTCATCCTGAGGCTTCGTTTTTTGAAGCCGTGAGGATCTTATCTTTTAATTCTTTTTATT